>WRFK01000054.1 GCA_009778835.1 Spirochaetaceae bacterium | reverse complement strand
TGATAACATTATTCATAAATAAAATATTGGAAAGCCTAAAAACAACAAAAGAGTATAAAGATTTGCTAAAACTTTTTACAGAAAAGAGTTTTCCCATAATTTTGGATAATATAAGGGGTTTTCTCCTTGCAGTAATAGTAAATGATCTCTCAAAATACTCAAAAGCGCCGTTTTTATTTATTTTTCCAACAGAAAAAGCTGCTGAAAGCTTTTATAATGATTATAAGCTATGCAATGATGAGATTTTATATTTTCCCTCATGGGAAACTCTTCCATATAGCAGCGAAACCCCTTCTCCATATATTTATGGGCTAAGGATAAATACTCTTGTGAGGCTTTTATCTTCCGGGAAAGCAGATGGTAAAACTGATGCCAATGCAGGTAGCAAAACAGCAAACAAAAAAGATGGTAAAATTGTTGTTAAAGCTCATCAGAGGAATAAAAAAGTTGTTGCAATGTCTCAAAAGACTTTTCTTTCATATCTCCCGGACAAAGATTTTTTATCTCCTTTTTTTATAAATTTTAAAAGAGGGAGCAAAATAGCATCTGTTGATATTGGGGTAAAACTTGAGCAAGCAGGCTATTTGAGGGTTCCTCGCGCAACAATTCCCGGAGAATTCGCTTTAAGAGGGGAAGTTCTCGATATTTTTATGCCTGGAATGGATGAAGCTGTAAGAATTGTTTTTGAGTTTGAAAAAATAGAGAGTATTAAACTATTTGATCCAATAGACCAGCACTCCACAGAGGAAACCGATGAAATAACCCTATATCCAAACAGGGAAATTATCTGGACAGAGGAGCTTATAAAAAAAGCTTATGATAAAAAAATAATAACAATAGAGCAGATGGAGCATCTTTTTAGTTTTAGAACAATACCGGATGAAGAGTATATTTTTCCGCATATTTTTGAAAAAAAATCCATGATCACAGATTATGCTGGAGAAGATTCTACACTTATTCTTGTTGATAGTGAAATTCTTGAGTCAAACAGCGATATATTTATGAAAGAGACAGAATCGCTTTTCAGGCTCCGCAAATCCGGGGCTATCTTGGCAGAGACCCCCGTCATCCAGGCACAGAGCCCCGTCATCCCGGCGAAAGCCGGGATCCGTATGAGTGCGAAGGCTGAACTCACCGGAGCAAAACTTATAGACCCTTCTGTTATTTTTCCTGATTACAAGAGTGTTTTAGAAACTATAAAAAGAAAAATAATCCTTCCTGTAATGGGAAGTTCTTTTGTTGGAGAAGATCGGATAAAGTTTGGATATGAACCCGGAAGATCTTTTTTTGGTAATTTTACCTATCTTAAAGAAGAGATAAAAAAACTCCTTGATGCAGGATATTCTGTTTATATATTTTCATCTTCAGATTATCAGCGGATGAGAATAGAAAATATTTTTAAAGATTTTGATGTTAATGTTATTTTTGCTTCTATTTCTTCGGGTTTTGTGTTTCCAAAATTAAAAATAATCGCAATAAATGAGAATGAAATTTTCGGACGCAAAAAACGAATTCCATTATCTGTAAAAAAATCAAAAAGCAAGGCAATTGATTCTTTTATTGAACTTAACCCGGGAGATTATATAGTTCATGTTAATTATGGAATTGGGAAATTTTTGGGAATAGACAGAATAAAAGCAGCAGGAACAGAACGCGACTATATTCAACTTGAATATGCAGATGAAGAAACAATATTTATTCCAATAGAACAAGTGAATCTTGTCCAGCGTTATATAGGAAGCGAAGGGGGAACTCCGCATCTTGACAGGCTTGGGGGAAAATCGTGGGAGGCCAGGAAAAATAAGGTAAAACAGGCTGCCGAAGATATTGCGCAAAAACTTATAAATATCTATTCAAAGCGAAAGAGCGCCAAAGGGTTTGCTTTTCCGAAAGATAATGATTGGCAGGTTGAATTTGAAGCTGCTTTTCCTTTTGAAGAAACAGAAGATCAGCTTATATCTGTAAATGAAATAAAGGCTGACATGGAAAGCCCGATGCCCATGGACAGGCTTTTATGTGGAGATGTAGGGTATGGGAAAACAGAAGTTGCGATGAGGGCTTCTTTTAAAGCTGCTTCTGCGGGAAAACAGGTTGCTTATCTTGCCCCTACAACAATACTTGTTGATCAGCATTTTGAAAATTTTAAAGAGAGATTTAAAAGTTACCCTATAAATATTGCAATGCTTTCGCGGTTTGTTAAAAAAAGAGAACAGAAGAAAATTATAAAGAATATAAAAGATGGCAATATTGATATTGTGATAGGGACACACAGGCTGTTACAGAAAGATGTTGAGTTTAAAAATCTTGGATTGATGATCACCGATGAAGAGCAGCGTTTTGGGGTAAAAGACAAGGAACGAATGAAAGAGATGAAAGCTTCAATTGATTGTTTGGCTCTTTCCGCTACTCCCATTCCAAGAACATTGCATATGTCCCTTCTTAAAATAAGAGATATGTCTGTGCTTAAAACTCCTCCCCATAACAGGAGACCAATAGAGACATCTGTGCAGGAATTTAATGAAGAAACAGTTGTAACTGCAATACAGAAAGAAATTAACCGGGGAGGTCAGGTTTATTATCTTCATAATAAAATTGAAACCCTTGATAACGTAAGGCTTTTTCTTCAAAAACTTATGCCGGAAATTATTGTTGAAACAGCGCATGGAAAAATGGATGCAAATGAAATTGAAGATGTTATGCGCCGTTTTATCCAGCATGGTGTACATGTGCTTGTTTCTACAACTATTATTGAAAATGGCATTGATATACCAAATGTTAATACAATTATAATTGACAGGGCAGATATGTATGGAATATCGCAACTGTATCAGCTAAGGGGAAGGGTAGGAAGATCCGACAGAATCGCATACGCATACCTTCTTTACCCGGAAAGAAGGGCTCTTACAGAACTGGCAATGAAAAGGCTGCAAATAATTTCCGATAATACAGAGCTTGGATCCGGGTTTAAAATAGCATTAAAAGATCTTGAGGTGCGCGGGGCAGGCAATCTGCTTGGAAAACAGCAGAGCGGCGAAATTGCATCTGTTGGTTTTGATATGTATCTGCGGCTTATAGATGAAGCAGTGCGTGAGCTTGAAAAAGATAAGGAGCAGGAAGAAGCCCCCGAGGTATATCTTGAGCTTACTTACAGCGGTTTTATTCCTGATACATATATAAAAGATCAGCTTGAGAAAATGGAAATTTATAAATCCATTGCTGCTGTATCTTCGCAGGAAGAACTTGACAGGCTTTACGGAGAGCTTGAAGACAGGTTTGGTCCTATTCCTGATGAAGTTGAAAGCCTTATGTCGCTTGCGGAAATAAAAATTATTTGTAAAAAACTTTTTATAAGCTCCCTAAAAGAGAGAAAAGGCATTCTTGAAATTGAGTTTGCAAAAGTTTCTATTATTTCGCCGGATAAAATTATTCTTCTTATAAAAGAGGCGAAGGGTAGTATAAAACTGGATCCCTATAGGGCTAATGTGCTTATTATTAAAACAGAAATAATAGGGCTTAAAGAAAAGTCCGCTTTTTTGCGCGAAAGGCTTATGCGGTTGTTGTGATATAATTCTGGTAAAATGTGAGTATATATGTTGCAGACAAATAACGAAAAACCTTTAAGGGTAATCAAAAGCTTTGTTATTAGAACAGGAAGAATGACAAAAGGTCAGATTAGTGCGTTAAAACTCCTTTCTCCTGAATATGTTATCCCTTTTGAAGAAATCAATGCAGAATCGCAATATATAAAAAAAATATCTGAATTATGTTTTAGTACAAGAAAAGCAGGTGGAAAAGTTATAGTTGAAATAGGATTCGGAAACGGCAAAGTTACTGCCATGATAGCAGAAAAAAATATAAATAATTTCTATATTGGAATTGAAGTTTATAAATCGGGAATAGGGAGCCTTTTAAAACTTATTGATGAAAAAAAGATCAATAACATAAGGATAATAAATCACGATGCTGTAGAGGTTACAGACAAACTTGATCTTATTTCGGAAATAGATGGTTTTCATATTTTTTTCCCCGACCCATGGCCAAAAAGAAGCCATATCAAGCGCAGAATAATAAATACAGATTTTACTAAAAAAATTATAGATAAACTTAAAGCAGGCGGCTATATATATGCGGTAACTGACTGGAAAGATTACGGCATACAGATGCAGCAGGTTTTCCGCTCTTTTCCCTCTCTTTATTCCCCTTTTGAAAATTTTATTCCCAATAGCCATGAACAGCAAGAGGAAAAATATGCAGACATAATTCCATGGAGAGCTGAAACAAATTTTGAAAGAAAAGGATTAAAAAAGAATCATATAATTTATGAATCTTTTTTTATAAAAAAATAATAAAAAAACCGGCAGTTTTTAAATGCCGGTTTAAATAAAATTCAATTCAATAAGAGTTTTACTCTGCAGCTGCAGCTGTTGTTGATCTTCTTGCTTTTGCCTCATTAATAACAGTTTCTGCGATCTTGCCCGAAATCGGGAAGTAGTGGCTAAACTCAACTTCAAAAGAACCTGTTCCGGAAGTAATGGATTTTAAATCAATTGCATACTTAAGCAATTCTGCTTCCGGGACTTCTGCCTTTATCTCCTGAATTCCGGCTGCAATAGAATCCTGTCCTAAAACTTTTCCCCTGCGTGAACTTAGATCGGAAAGTATATCGCCGATATACTGGTCATCGCTATAAACAGTAAGTTTCATTATGGGCTCAAGAAGAGTAGGAGAGGCTTTTTCAAGACAAGCTTTTAGACACCCTTTTGAGGCAAGTCTGAATGACATTTCAGAAGAGTCTACATCATGCTCTTTTCCGTCAAAAAGATTTACTTCTATATCTACAACAGGATACCATGCAAGAACTCCTTCCTGCATTCCGTCAGCAATACCTTTTTCGATTCCTGGAATATAACCTTTTGAAACAGCGCCGCCCTTGATTGTATTAATAAAAGAGAGATGTTTTCCCCGTTCAATGGGAGAGAGTTCAAAATGTACTTCTCCAAACTGTCCGTGTCCGCCGGACTGTTTTTTATGTCTGTAACTGGATGATGCTTTTTTTGTTATTGTCTCTCTGTATGCGACTTGCGGAAGTTTTGTCTGAACAGCAATTTTCTGCTTCTCTTTTAATTTATCCAGAATCATATTTATATGAAGTTCTCCCATTCCAGATATTATTGATTCTTTGGTTTCAGGATTATAATTTATCTGGAATGTTAAATCTTCTTCAGCGATTTTATGAAAATACTGATTTACTTTATCTTCATCTTTTTTGTTTTCTACAGAAACAGATATAGAATAGATAGGATTAGGAATTCTCATGTGCCTGTATGGCTCAGGATTGTCATGCGTGCGAAGTGTATCATTTGTAATGGCAGAAGGAAGTTTTATTGCAATGCCTATATCTCCTGCAGCAAGCTCTTTTACTTCTTCCAGCTTTTTCCCTAAAGCTGTAAAAATTTTTCCAACTTTTTCTTTTTTAGCTTCACGGGTGTTATATAATTCTGTATCTGTTTTTATAACTCCTGTTACAACTTTTATATAGGAAAGTTTGCCGGAAAACTGGTCAATACTTGTTTTAAAAACAAATAACGATGGAGAAGCAGAAGGATCTACTGTAACTTCTCTTTCTTCTTCATTACCTTTTTTAATAAACTCTTTTCTTGCATCCGGTGTTGGAGATACTGAGCTTATAAAATTAAGAAGAGAAACTATGCCTGAGTTTTGTGTTGCGGTTCCGCAAAGCACAGGGATTATTTTATTGCTGCTTAATCCTGCGGTAAGCCCAAGAATTATCTCCGCATCTGTAAGTGTTCCGTTTTCAAGATATTTTTCAGTTACAGAATCATCTCCTTCTGCTGCTGCTTCTATCATCAAAGTTTTATATTCTTCAATTTCTTTAGCCATCTCTGAAGGAATTGCGGAATTTTCCTCTTTTTTTCCACTCTCGGGTTTTATATATGCTTTGCCTTCAAGCAAATTTACAATGCCTTTATATGCCGGTCCAACACCTATGGGAATTGCGATAGGTACAAATGTTTTTTGAAATTTTGTTTTAAGATCATGAAGAGCTGCTTTAAAATCTGCTTTTTCTTTATCGCATCTATTAATAAAGATAACTCTGGACATATTTCTTTTATCGAGATTTCTCCATAATTTTATTGTTTCGATTTGGACTCCGGCATCACAACCTACAACGACCAGCGCTGACTGGCATGCTCTAAAACCAGAGATTACTTCACCTGTAAAATCTCCAGAACCCGGGGTATCTATAAAATTAAGCTTTTTATTATTCCATTCAATATTTGAAAGGGTAGAATAGATGGAAATTTTCTTTTCGATTTCCTCTTCCGCATAATCGCTTACAGTTTTTCCGCTTTCAATTGTCTCGGCTTTAGCTATTTTTCCTCCTGTAAACAGAATATTTTCAAGAAGAGATGTTTTTCCGGTATTTCCATGTCCAATAATAACTGTATTTTTGATAGAATCGGTTGAATAACTCATATAAAAAGACTCCTGTTTTTTATGGGATTGTCAGTTTAATTTTATTATCATAGCTTTGGTATTTGCTGTTGTCAATAATAATTACTACTGAACAATTACTTTTCTATATTATACACATTAATTGATTAGTATTAACGCTGATTTCACACATTATTATGAGTTTATAAACCATTCATGGTGGGGTATTGGTTAATTCTCCCATGTGCTGAGTCTTTAAACTGATAATATCCTTAAAATTATTGTATTACGAGTTACAACTTGTCATGTTGTGGTTAAGTGTTGTAGCAGTAATTAGCGTATTCTAATCTGCCTTGGTGATGGTTATAACCGGCAAGTTGTTCTTCCAAACTACTACAGCATAAGAAATAGCGTGGATTGTAGAAGTTTATGATAAAGAGAGTGCAAAGAATTTTATTTAGGTGATTACCTGGCTCTTTTTCGCAAAATGGGAGAATTCCATGGAAAAAGTTCCTCTCCCCTGTGTTGAACTTCTGAGAGAAGTTGAATAGCCAAACATTTTTACCAGAGGCGAATGCGCTTTTATATGTTCAATACTTGTTCTGCTTTCAAGGCTTTCTACAATTCCACCCCTCATTGTAACCTGGCTTATTACATCTCCTACATACTCTTTTGGCGTCATAATATCCACTGTCATTATTGGCTCAAGAAGAATGGGCGCTGCCTTTTTACATGCTTCATCAAATCCCATTACAGATGCAGCTTCAAAAGCAAATGGCGTTGAAAATGTTTCGCTGTAGTTTACAGATAAAACCGTTGCATTAACATCTACTATAGGATATCCGAAACATATACCTGCATTAAAACTTCCTTCAATTCCCCTTGTTATTGCTTCCAGTATCTCTTTTGGAATTTCTTTTTTTATTGCTTCTGTGTTAAGGGAATTTCCCGCGCCTCTTTTCGATGGAACAACTTTTATTGTAAGCTCTGCCCTGTTTTCGTTGCCTGCAATAACTTTCTGGAATTTTTCAACATGGGTTGTTTCCTGGGTTATGGATTCCCTGTAAGAGACTTGCGGGTTCCCGATATTCGCCTCAACCTTAAAATCATCAATTATTCGTGTTACAAGAACATCAAGATGGAGCTCTCCCATTCCGGAGATTACAAGCTGCCCTGTTTCTTCATTTTCATTTACAGAAAAGGTGGGGTCCTCTTTTGACAGAATCTCAAGAACTTCTTTTAATCTGTCTCTGTCAGATATTGTTTTTGGTTCAATTGCTATTGATATTACAGGTTCCGGAAACTCCATTTTTTCAAGAAGAACAGGAAAACTGTCCAGCCCCAGAGTATCTCCTGTTTGTGAAAATTTTAACCCAATAAAAACCCCTATATCCCCTGCAGAAAGCGAATCAATATTATCTGATTTATTTGAGTGCATTCTCAATATTCTGTTAACTCTTTCTTTTTTTCCTTTCCCAATATTAATTATGCTGGATCCATTTTTAAAAGTACCTGAGTAAATACGTATAAAGTAGTAAGCCCCTGCATCTTTATCTGACTGTATTTTAAATACCAGACCAAGAGGTTGCCCCTCTTTTTTACATGGAACAAGTACTTCTTTATCGGTTTTTATGTGGTGCCCTTTTGCCGGTATTACGTCGTCAGGCGCAGGCAGATAATCAATAACCGCATCAAGAAGGGGCTGTACGCCTACATTTTTAAGAGAAGCTCCTGTAAGTACAGGCAATATTTTCCCTTCAATAGTTGCTTTTCTTATTGCAGATTTTAAAACATCTATAGGAACCTCTTCACCTATAAGGTATAGATCTGTAATTTCCTCAGAAAAAGATGAAACCTTATCGAGAAGATTTTCTTTCCAGTATTCATAAAGCCCTATTCTTGAGCTTTCTATTTCCGATTCAACTATTATAGTGCCACTGCTGTCTTTATCCCACTTAAACTCTTTTTTATTAATAATATCTATAACACCTTCAAAGTTATTTTCACTTCCTATAGGGATATTTATGGGAACAGGATTTCCTCCAAGCTTTTCCTGAATTTCATCAAGAACATTAAAAAAGTCAGAACCAACCCTATCCATTTTATTTATGTAACCAATACGGGGAACATGATACCTATCAGCTTGCCGCCATACAGTCTCAGATTGAGGTTCAACACCGCCAACAGCGCAGAATATTGCAATAGCCCCATCAAGAACTCTTAATGATCTTTCAACCTCTGCTGTAAAATCCACATGTCCGGGAGTATCGATTATATTTATCTGAAAATCTTTCCAATAGCATGTAGTTGCTGCAGCTGTTATTGTAATTCCGCGATTTTGTTCCTGCTCCATCCAGTCCATTGTTGCATCGCCATCATCAACTTCGCCCATTCTATGACTTTTACCTGTATAATAAAGAATTCTTTCTGTTGTTGTTGTTTTTCCGGCATCTATGTGAGCCATAATGCCGATATTTCTCATTTTTTTGAGTGACATTCATTACCTCATTCTGTACATATAAAAT
>WRFK01000053.1 GCA_009778835.1 Spirochaetaceae bacterium | reverse complement strand
TACAATAAAGCTGCTCAATAGTTTTTTCATAGATATAGTTGTTTTTATCAAGGCTTTTAAAAAGCGATTGGGTAATTTCAATATGTTTCTCATCTGAGGTCCTTCCAAATTTATCAAATGATATATTGAACCATTTATAAATATCTCTATGAATAACAAAAAATTTATCGCAGAGTTCTTTTGGAGAAATCCCTTCTTCAAGCGCTTTTGTTTCTGTAGCAGTACCATACTCATCTGTACCGCAAATATATATAGTTTCATAACCTTTCAATCTGCAGAATCGCGCAAAAACATCGGCAGATAAAACCTGTATAAGATTGCCCAGATGCGGAATATTATTTACATAAGGCAATGCAGATGTGATAAGTCTTTTTTTCATAATGATTTACTATATGTTTCTGCTTTTTCAATGTCAAGTAATCATGCCCAGCCACAAAGTTTGTGACTTCGCGCTGGATATGCATTTTCTCGCCGAATATCCGACCCCAACTATGCACTGCGCTCATTGGGAAGTCACAACTTTGTTGTGTGCCTTGTCGTGAACCTTGGTATTGGGATAAAGGCTGTGAAAATGCGAGTTTTGAAGTTGCTTGTCAATAATGTGCCTGCATTATGGATAAGCTCTATTTATAATAAAAAACCTGTAAAACCAACAAAGAATGGTTATTTTTCCTTGACTAGAAACTCTCTCTTAAGTAACCTAATATAACTAATTTTAGGAGGTAAATAATGGGCGACTTTAACATGAGTAATTTTAAGCCCCCGCAGATAAAACTTAAACCAAAAGTAGTTGTAACTTTTATAGTTGTATTACTGATAGGATTTATAGGAATATCAACATTCTATATGGTAGACCAGACAGAAAGAGCTGTAATTTTAAGATTTGGAAAATTCAACAGAATTTCAGAACCAGGACTTCATATAAAAATTCCTTTTGGAATTGAAAGAAATTATAATGTTCCTACACAAGTTGTTCAAACAATGTCTTTTGATTTTAAATCAGAAAATCTTCAGCGTTCAAGGACAAATAATGCAAGAGAATCCCTGATGCTTACAGGAGATCTTAACATCATGAATGTTGAATGGATCATCCAGTATAGAATATCCGATCCAAGCGCATGGCTGTTTAATGTAGAAAGCAAGGAAAGCACAATCTGGGATATTTCTCAATCTATAATAAACATGCTTATAGGTGACAGAGGTATTTTTGATATTATGGGAAAAGAGAGAGATGCTATTGAGGTAAACGCCAGAGAGCTTTTAAATGCAAAATTTAATGATTATTCTTTGGGAATAAATGTTACAACAGTAAGACTTCAAAGCATTGTACCTCCGGCAGGAGCTGTATGGGATTCATTTGAGGATGTAAATAAAGCGCAGCAGGATATGAACAGACTTATAAATGAAGGAAAGGAAGCTTATAACAAGGAAATTCCAAGAGCAAGAGGAGAAGCTGAAAGAGTTATCCAGGAAGCTCGCGGATATGCTGCAGAGCGGGAAAACAGAGCAATTGGAGATGTCGCAAGATTTAACTCCGTATATAACGAATACCGCAACAACAGAAGCGTTACAAGAACAAGATTGTATATTGAAACAATTGAAGAGATATTTGGCAATAAGGATGAAACAGATCTTATAGACAAGAGCCTCAAAAATTTTATCCCCTTTAAGGGATTAAGTGAAGGAGGTTCAAGATGAACAAGAAATTCACAACAGTATTTCTTACTATTGTAGCTCTATTAATAATCCTTTTTGCAATGGGTCCTTTTTATATTCTTAATGAGGGGCAGCAGGCAGTAGTAATCAGGTTTGGAAAAATTGTAGATGCCCAGCAGCAAGCAGGCCTTAAACTTAAAGTTCCTTTCATTGATAATGTTGTAAAGTATTCCAAAAGGATTCTTTCATGGGATGGAAGAGCGCAGGGTCAGGATAGAATTCCTACAAAAGAACAGCTTTTTATATGGGTAGATGTAACAGCCAGGTGGAAAATTACAGACCCAATGCAGTTCTATGCTGCGGTAACAAGTATGGATAATGCTCAAAACAGGCTTAATGAAATAATACATTCTTCGGTAAGAACAGTAATTTCAAATAATATGTTAAGAGAAGCTGTAAGAAGTTCCAATCTTATAAACGAACTTACAACAACTACAAAAATTGCCGTTGAAGCTGAAGATGCAATTATACAAAGAGAGCTTGAAGAGCTTGAAAGAGGCCAGGATTCCACAAAACAGGAAAGAATTGAAAAAGGAAGAGAAGTTCTTTCTACTGAAATATTTGGCGCTGTAAGCGCAGTTACGCATCAGTTTGGAATTACACTTATAGATATTATTATAAGGCAGATAAGATACTCCGATGACCTTACAGAAAGCGTATATAACAGAATGATCAAAGACAGAAACCAGGTTGCACAGATCTACAGATCTGCTGGCGAAGGACAAAAAGCTGAGTGGCTTGGAAAACTCCAGAATGAGCAGAAAACCATTCTTTCCCAGGCATATAAAACAGCAGAAGAGATCAAAGGACGCGCCGATGCAACAGCAGCAAAAACTTATGCTGATTCTTATTCAAAAGATTCCGACTTCTTTGAGTTCTGGAGATCTATAGAGAGCTACAGAAAAACAATTCCAAAATTTAATAAAACAATTACTACAGAAATGGAATATTTTAAATATCTTGACCGACAAAGTCCAAGATAAGTTTATTTACTAATAAAAAGGGCTGCTCAAAAGCAGCCCTTTTTTTATCTCCATATTAACTATCATCTATAATATATCCCGGATCATTTTGCCCAACTCTGTCTTCAAATTCACAATAGTCGCAAAATCTCTTACAGCCAGCGCATATTTAATGGCTTTCTCAACATTTGCATCTGAAATATTCATTTCTTTTGGATACCTTGGTTGTACACCGAATTGTTTCAAATAACTGCACTTAGGTAATATGCCAGTAAAATCCTGATCTTGTTCAGAACATAAATTACAGAGATGTGTCAAATCATGGATTTTAGGAGGTATTTGCTCTCTGGATACCAAAAAACCTTTTAGATATTTTTCTACGGCCTGTGCACAGTGATAACATATTATTTCGCGATGCTGTGGGCGCACTTCTTTCAACAGCAAAACAGTATCAATATCAGCATCAGCAAATTTGAGCCATTCCGCAACCAGTTCTTTATCCATAAATCTTAATCCCTTCATCTGCAATTACTTTTTCAAAGGTTAACCTATTTTTGCGATTTTCAAAAACGCTTTTTTTCCCTATCAAAAGATCTATGGGAATAGTTTTCTTTCGGGCCAAATCAAAACATATTTTTGCATTAAGCTCTATGGTATCTGTTTCGGAATCAGGAACAACAACATAAATGTCAATATCAGAGTCGCGATTGGGCGTTCCATGCGCGTATGAGCCAAAAAGATAAATTGATTCAGGAGTTGTATTGGCTTTAATTGCTTCAGTTATAATATCAATTTCATTTTGAATTGCCGGATCCATTTTAGTCATACCTAGTTTCCCCCTAACTTCATTCATTCAGATTATACAACCTATACACATGTCTATCAATCGTTATATTCCAATCTACCAAAGGTAAAAACCTGTCAAGAAAGTCCTCTTGGATATAATATTAGCTTCATTGTACTTGCTGCTTTTTAGTAATTGATGTTTGTGTTAAAGGATGTGAGTTTTTAGTTGGTCAAATAAATGACAACCGTATAAAATAAAATTATATTTTCACTTTGATCATCTGTTTGCGCCATTCAGGTATATTTTCGTGGTCTTCAAAATCAATTTTTCTTATTATTTTAAAATTAGGATTTTGGTTAGTTGAAATATTTTCTATAATACCAAAAGTGCCGCTCCCTAAATAGACAAGCTGTTCTTTTTCTCTAAGATTTTCATTTTCTTTAATTCTCTTTAGTACACAGTCAAAGTGAGCAGGATTTCCTGTCTCGGGCAATGCAATTGCAGAACTTATATCCTGTATATCCTGCATACATATTTCGCACTTAAGTATGATCTTGTTTTCTTCTGGTTTTTCTCTTGGCGGATTATTAAAATTGCCTCTATTTTTATTTCTATAATCTTTTCTAAAATCTCTTTTATTACCCATTTAAAACCTCATGGATTTTCTTCATCAATCCCAACTATCTCTGTTGATAAAATTTGAGCTAACTGCTGAATTGCTATAGACAAATAATTTTCATCATTAATTTTTTCTCTGAGTTCTTCTAATTTGGTAGGATCTGTTTCTTTAGCAATTCTTACCATAATTTACTAGCTCTCCATAATTATATTCTTGCTATGGGTTATGCTATTCCTTACTGTATCTACGAATACAAAATCAAACCTTATATCAAAGTCTGATATTTGTTTTCTGTTTTCAAAGATATATTGTTCTGCACTTTTTGTTATTCTTCTTTTTTTCATAATACTCATACTAAACCCAGCTTCTGAAACAGGAATGGTTTTCCAGGATTTAACCTCTATAAACACAATAACATTCCCATCTCTTGCAATTATATCTATTTCGCCATTTTTACCTCTATAGTTTCTCTCTATAACAAGGTAACCTTTTTCTATAAGATATTTGCAAGCTATATCTTCTCCTTCTTTTCCCCTCTCATACTTATTCAACCGGTAACTTTCCTTCCATTTCTGAAAGATCAATAACTTTTACAATAAAAAGTTTTGTATTTTTTACCAAATCTATTTCTTCATTTTTCTCAACTTTTACACCTGCAGAATTTATCAACAACTTTATAACAGGCCGCAGCGGAGCTACTGGTTTAACCCTTATAACTTTGCCTATGCTGGTATCATTAAGAATTACAAAGCTTCCCGGAGGATATATACCCAAAACTTTAACCAGCATTTTAACTATAGATGCATCATATTTTTTTGAATTTTCATTTAATATCTGTTTCATTGCAGCATATCCGATCATGGAGGTTCTGTATGCCTTTGACCTGTTCATTGCCTCAAATGAATCTGTGACTGCAAGTATTCTTGCAAGAAGATTTATCTGTTCTCCTGCCAGTTTGCTTGGATAGCCATTTCCATCCCATCTTTCATGATGCTGAATTACGATTCTGGCAACAGTTTCCGGAAAACCCAATACTTTTGTAATAGCCTGAAAAGAAACAGTAGGATGCATTTTAACTACAGCAAGCTCTTCCGGCGTAAGATTCCCTTTTTTTTCCAGAATCCTTTCAGGAATTTTCAGCATCCCAATATCATGAAGCATAGAAGCAATTACAAGACTTTTCATCCTTATTGGAGTAAGTTCAAATTCCTTTCCTACAATGATCGATAAAATAGCGCAGTTTATACCGCTAACAGCATATTTTTCGCCAAGCTTATCGCTTTTATTTATATATCCTACAAGCTCATGGATATCTTTTATATCATCCGCGCTTTCAACCATCCCTATAAGCTGGTCTGCAATATCATTAATATTCGTAATATTGGGCTTTTTTCCATTTTTAAGAGAAATAATAACCATAGAAAAAAGTTCTATAATAGAAACATAAGTGCTGAAAAATTTTGAATCCGCAGGATCTACAACCTTTCCGGATGTAGGGACTTCTTTAGATATATCGATCAACTCTCCTTCTGTATATACCTCTTCAACACCCCATTTTATAATTCGTTCGAGATCTCTAGCTTTCAAGTCCAGGTTTGCCGGAACAAGCATATTAGAGAGTTTTTGATCCATGTAAATAGCTTCAGTAAACCTATCGCCGTCCCTTAAATCCGATACTTTTAATTTTTTCATATCCATCTGTTACTGAACTTTGAGCACAAAAGCAAGTATTTCTGCCACAATCTCATAATACTCTTCAGTAATAAAATCTCCTGTCTTAAATGTATATAAACAATTGGAAAGCTTTTCATTTTTTAAAACAACTATTCCATTTTTAGCAGCTATTTCAACTATTTTTTCTGCACTGTAGCCACTACCTTTTGCTGTAATAACAGGCGCAATCAGACTTTCATTGTACTTTAGTGCTACAGCTTTTTTAATCTTCATAGTAATTATATTCTCAAATCTACATCATAAAAAGCATTAATTTTTGAGAATCCATTAAATATATGAATATCATAGATATTATCGTCAATTTTTACACCAATGTTGTGAAGTTTTTTCTTAAATAGATTAAACTTTTCCCCCTGGCAAGCAATGGTTCCTTCTGTATTTGCATAAATTTTTACTGTTTTTTTAGCTTTTTTTAAATCAAACAATTCAAAAAACCATTTAGAGGTTCCTTTTTCAACATGAATAATAAGGTTTTTAAGCTCGTTTTCAATTGTTTTAAGCCTTAGGTCCCCTTCAAGATCATCTATTTTAAAAGGAATAATCATCCAGTTTTTGTCCGGGAGGGACAAATGGTTAAAAATAAATACAGGGTTATCCTCTTGTTCAGAGTCAGATACAGCTTTAGACAAAACCTCTTTAATCTTTTCTTTATCAGTATTTTTTTTGCCTTGTTTTTGCCCCCCCTGATTTCTTTCACGATCAGGGGAAACAGCGTCTAAAAAAGCAGAAATTGCAGATTCGTTTTTTAAACCTTTTAAATATGCTTCTCCCGCAAGTGTGGCATAAAAATTATCTGTTATTTTTTTCCTGGAAATAAGGGATTGTAAAATAGATACCAGGATATTATCAGCTTTTTTTCCTGTAGAATCGAGAAATGAAGCTAAAAATCTGGATATAATGTCGTTTTTAGTATGAGTATTTGCATCCTGGGGAATAAAAAGAGAATTATTCTGCGGTTTTTTTAAAACTGAAAGATAAAAACTATTTCCACTTGAGAAAATAGTTCCTTTTATAGTATCTCCGGGGGATAAATTATTTTTACTTAAAACAATAAATTCCTGTGAGCCGGCTTTAACTTTAAAATATTTGTCTGAAATGTTTTCAACAACTGTTATGCTTCCGCTGTAACGGAGAGCCCCATTTCCGACTTTGCCGGCAGGATTTATCTCAAGCATTCACCTTGTCAGCTTTTTTTCTAATAAGTTCTTTAATTTTTACAGCTTTGCCAACTCTGCCTCTAAGGTAATAGAGTTTTGCTCTTCTTACTTTTCCGGGTCTTACAACTTCTATTTTTTGAATTCGAGGCGAATGAAGAGGAAAAATTCTTTCAACACCAACACCATAAGACAATTTTCTTACAGTAAAAGCTTTTCTTATTCCTGTATTGCTTTTAGCAATGCAAGCTCCTTCAAAAATCTGAACTCTTTCTGTTGCACCTTCAATAATTTTAAAAAATACCTTTATTGTATCGCCAATATGAAAATTTTCAGCATTTTCCTTTATTTGTTTTGCCTCAATTGATTTAATCAAGTCCATTTTTATCTCCTCCTGATTTATCTACATAGTCACCCATTTTCATATCCGCAGTTATATTACGGCTTAGAAGATCCGGCCTATATTTTCTTGTTTTTTCGAGACTTTTTTCAAGTCTCCAGTTTTTTATATTCAAGGCATGTCCTGAAAGCAGCACATCAGGCACTTTTATACCATTAAATTCCGCTGGTCTTGTATATTGGGGATATTCAAGTATTCCCCTTTCAAAACTTTCTTCCTCAAGAGAAGAACTGCTTATTACTCCATCCAGCAGCCTGTAAACAGAATCAATAATTGCAAGCGCGGCAATTTCCCCTGAAGAGAGGATATAATCGCCTATACATATTTCATCATTAACATATCTGTCTATGACTCTCTGGTCAATACCTTCATACCTTCCACAGATAAAAATAAGTTCTTTCTCTGTTGAAAGATCCTTTGCATATGCCTGGTTAAAAACCCTGCCCGAAGGGGAAGGATATATTGTCCTTATGGTTGATGCAGAAACAGAATCCAAAGCTTCAAAAAGAGGCTCTGCTTTTAAAATCATTCCCGCACCGCCCCCGTAGGGGTAATCATCACAGGTTTTATGCTTATTTTTTGCAAAATCCCTGATATTTACAATATTAAAATTAACAAGTCCCTTTTCAACTGCTTTTAACATAATTGAGTTATTAAAATAAACAGCAATTATTTCAGGAAAAAGGGTAAGAATATTGATTTTCATGGGATAACCCATTCTTCCAGCAATTCTATAGTCTTGTTTGCAATATCAACTTTACCAATAAATTTGTTTAAAAAAGGGACAAGAAAAACCTTGGTTTTATCTTCTCCTGCTTCAATTTCAAGAAGATCTACTGTCCCGCAGTCGCAGACAACAGATTTTACTTTTCCGTATATTATTGACCCTTTTTCAGGAGTACTTATTAGAGTACTTCCATAAAGATCTGCTAAGTAGTACTCCCCTTCTCCAAGAGCACAAACTTTTTCCCGAGGCACCCATATTTCCCAATTAGTATATTTTTTAGCTTCCTCAGGAGTGTGGATACCTTCAAATTTTATTATAAGATCATTTTCACGTAGAAAAACTTCTTCTATTCTCTTTTTTTCCTGGATCCTGTTATTTTTCAGAATAACTTCTTCCAATTTGTAAAAATGATCATTCTCACCGGAAAAACTGATTATTTTAACAAATCCTTTTACCCCAAAAGATGTTCTAATTTTTCCGATAGCTAAAGTATTATTTTTCTGCACCTTTTCAATCTAATATTTCCAGAACAACCCTTTTTCCGGTTTTAGTAGCAGAAGCACTTAAAACAGTTCTTATTGCTTTTGCTATTCTGCCATGTTTTCCAATAACCTTTCCAATATCATCCTGAGCAACTTTAAGCTCCAATATTGTCGATTTTTCACCCTCAATCAAATTTACGCTTACAGCATCAGGATTATCTACAAGAGATTTTGCAATATATTCAACAAGATCTTTTTCCAATGTCATTTTTTCTCCCTGGTTTTGTTTTAATTAGTGTCCGGCTTCTTGCAAAGTCTATTGCTTTGAAGCACCCGGAAGTTGCATTTTCTCGCCTGAATGCAATAAAAATGCGGGTTTTAACTCTGCCTATCAGCAATAAATCTATAATTTCGGACAGATTCTAATTAAGAAAAATATTATTTTTATTTAAAAGTTTTTTTACTGTAT
>WRFK01000052.1 GCA_009778835.1 Spirochaetaceae bacterium | reverse complement strand
TCATGGATTATATGATGCCCGATATGGATGGCGTTGAAACCGTAGTGCATATAAGAGAGTTGGGTAACGATAATCCATACTATAAGAGTGTGCCGATTGTGGCGTTCACTGCAGATACTATTTTTGGTAACAGAGAAATGATTCTTAAAAATGGCTTTGATGATTTTTTGTCAAAACCAATTGATATGAGTAAGCTTAACGCTATTCTTGAGAAATGGATTCCAAAGGAAAAACAGAAGGAAGAGAGTCACCAAAACGCTGTTACTGCTAAACACGATACATATAAAAAAATTGAGATTGGCGGACTGAACGAGGAAAAAGGGCTTGCCATGGCAAGCGGGAAAATAGAAAGGTATCTAAAAATACTTTCCTTGTTTCATAAGGATGCGCTTGTGAAGATTAAGGAAGTCACAACATGTCTTGAAACAAATAATATACCGTTATACGTAGTGCATGTACACTCGTTAAAAAGCGCCGCTGCCATTATCGGAGCCGACACTTTGTCCGATGCTGCGAAGGCATTGGAGTATGCGGGAAAACAGAACGACTTAGCTTTTATTCAGGCACACAATGCCACATTTATTGCGGATTTGGAAACGCTTCTTCACAATATCAATGTATTCCTGTCTAAAGAAGCAGCAGAAAATCAGAAAAAATCCATAGACAAGGAACTGCTCAAAAAGGAACTTGCCA
This sequence comes from Spirochaetaceae bacterium, assembly GCA_009778835.1. GTDB lineage: Bacteria > Spirochaetota > Spirochaetia > CADAEX01 > CADAEX01 > WQTU01. Next base: position 8,515 of record WRFK01000052.1, on the reverse strand, counting down.
GACTAAAGACAGCGCTTAATGATTTTGATTTTACCGAAATTAACAATGCTACTAACTCCCTGCAGGAATTTACACAAGCAGTTGATATTGGCGACTCTGTCAGCAGCATCCTTCAAAACAAGCTAACCGGCGAATATGACGAAGCTATCTTGTTAATCAATACGCTGTTAGCCAAGATTGATTAGGTAGTATAAAAACTTCCCAGTCCCATTGAAAGCAGGTGTCATTTTCCCGGAGGAATTTTAGTCTGTAATATTTTTACTAATTGTTCGCTTGAAGTGGCGTTGATTACCTCTTCACGTATGTTTTTATTCGATAAAAGAGCGCTAACTGCAGCGAGAAACTGAACATGCGGCCCTGTTGTTTTTTTAGGCGAAACTACCATAATAAAAAGCTTTGATATTTCTCCATCCAGGGATTCAAATTCTACCCCTTCTTTTTTTATACCAATAGCTACCTTTAGATCATCAACGCCATCTGTTTTGCCATGAGGCAGGGCAATCCCATGACTCATTCCGGTACTCATGGTTTTTTCCCGCTCAAATACATCCTTTAGCACAATATCCCTGTCAAGAAGCTTTCCCTGGGCTGCCAGCATATCCACCAATTCAATAATAATCTCCTCTTTGGTATTGCCTGAAAGGTTTACAGAAGTACACTCCAGGCTAATTTGCGCCAGCAAGTCCTGCCTGCTTCTGCCGCCGCTGCTTAAAAGATCTTTTTTCATACTCTTTGGATCAGAAGATTCCTTGAGTTTCCGTATTGCCTCATGCAATTTTAAAATAACTTCATAGAGTTCTGTCTTTACAAATTGAATATCTGTTTTGGAAGTTTCTATGGTTATGGAATTTTCCTTCTCGGTAATTGAAAGGACAATATCATCTTTTCTGGCCTGGCAAAGCCCTTTATCAAAATTCATTACCTGTACATAAAAACCTTCCTTGCGAAGGTCGTCGAATATGGTGTTTATAACGAGGTCTGCAATTTCAGTTGAAGGAAATTGCCATGTCATTGATTCTGTATCATCACCTTTGACTGGTTTGCGTGTACCCGTACCTGGAAGTTTTAAACTTGCGTTAAGAAGTGGAGGGACAACAAGTGTTGTGATCAGGATCATAAGGACAAGAACAGCAAACAACTCCTGACTTAGAATACCCATTGCCAAACCTATTCCTGCCAGAATAAGAGTCATTTCGCCTCTTGGCGCCATGCCCATACTAATGCGTAATGCCCCTTTTATATTAAAGCCCAAAAACATGGATGAACCGCCGCACCCAATAGTTTTTGCGATAATAGCTGCGGCTGCGTATATTGCCCCAAACAAAAGTACATGCGGCGAGATGATGTCCCTGAAATTTACCATCATACCCATAACAGCAAAAAATATTGGCACAAAGAATTCATAAAGACCTTTGATACGTTCATGTATTACCGGAGCAATGTCTGTCTTTGAAAGTGAAAGTCCTGCAATATATGCGCCAATGATCATCGCGAGTCCCTGTTTCTCGAAAAGACCTGCCAGAACTAAGGCAATACCAAAAGCCAGTATGGAGAAATCAATTGTACCCTTAAACAGTTTAAGGAAGTTTGCCAGTTTCTTTGAAAAAATTAACCCAAGAGCAACACATCCCAGCCAAATGCCAAAAACCTTGCCTGCAATAGCCAGAATCACGGATAAATTTAAACCCTCTCCTGACTGAGAATCACCAATAATTATCGCAATTATTCCAAGCACAACTGACAGAGCAACAATGGTCAATACATCATCGAAGAGAGAGGCTGCAAGAATTGTTACACCTTCAGGCGAATCCATCTTTTTTTGGTCAGAGAGTAGCCTGGCTACAATTCCAAGAGAATTGGATGCTATAAGAAGTCCCAGAAAAAGACACCGCGGATCCATAAAAGAAGTTTTAAAGAGCAGCATCCCTATTAAATCGCCTGCCACGAAAGAAGCAATAACACCGCTGGTGCTGATGATTCCTCCGGCCAGAGAGTATCTGATAAAAAGTTTTATATTGGTTTCAAGACCAGAAACAAAAAGCAGAATAATCGAGGCAACTGTTGCAAACGCATATAATTCAATGCTCACAGAGAGGGAACCGCTACCCATGGGAAAGATGCCATGCAAAAAACCAGGCAAATGTATTCCACCAAGAGCATACGGCCCAATGATGATTCCTGCGAGGAGTTCTCCCAAAACCTGGGGAACTCTGACTTTTTTTGCCAGATTGCCAAAAAGACGGACAGCAAAGAGGATTATCCCCAATTGCAGGATCAAAATGGCCATCAACTCGGTTATTGATTCAGATTCCATAAAAATGCATTCCTCATTAGATATATAAAAAATAATACTATATGAAAGAAGGTTTTTCTAGGGGTAGGGTAAAAGTTTGTGCTTTAATAACCTCATACAAATTTACGAAGAGTGCCACAAGGAGATTGTGCTATGCGAGAGGAATCTTGAAAATATTTACCACAAACCTCACGAACAATTATGAGACATAGCTCTGCCACTTAAATGAAAATTAGAGCTATCCGAAAGCACTCAGCCCCGGACAGCTACATATCACCATATATTCGATGGACCGCGGGCAACGCGGAATCCTACGACCCAGTGGGCAGTTTTTGGGGTATCGCTGTTGCGAACCACGCAACGTACATTGCTTACAGCATTACTCCAGCCCCCGCCTCGCCTTACACGCTCATCTCCACTGGGACCTCTGGGGTTAAGGCTGGCAGCAGGGGTAGAATAATAACTATCCTTATAAGAAGCAAAACTGTCCCAAACCCACTCAGAGACATTTCCGCTCATGTCAAAAATACCAAGAGCATTGGGTGCTAGTCTTCCTACCATTTGCGTAGCTCCGGCATCCTGTGTTGCGACAGTAGTGTTAAACCACGCCACATCATTCGCGTTGTTACTTCCGGCATAAACATAATTTCCCAGCATGTTGTGACCTCCCCTTGCTGCGTATTCCCATTCTGCCTCAGTGGGTAGACGGAAGCCATTGGCAGTCCATGTTGGCGTAAAGTTTGCGTCTTGAATAGACGTTGCTGTTGCTGTAATTGTAACAGGAGGCCCAATTGGAGAGAATCCTGCGTAGACTTGAGTAAGTCCTGGAGTGGCAATAGTGAGATCATGACAATATTTTATTGCATCAAACCAGCTTACCCTTTCTACCGGTCTGGTGCGGATTACTGTAAATTGACTGGGATTCATTCCCATTACATCATTATATCCTTTAACTGCGCTATCTGTTCTTAATGGAGGATCATTATATTGCGTAATCTGATATTTGCTTATGTAAAAACCATCCAAAGTTACCTGACGTGTTGGATAAGCATGATAAGCCGCAGGGCTACCCGAGACACCGGCGTCACCCATAACAAAATTCCCTCTTGGTACCCAAACCATATCCGGAACATAGGGAACCCACCTGGCGTAAAGATTTAAAACATCATTGTGAGTATTTCCAGCTCCGACTGTGTCATTAAAATCCCACTTTTGGAGTGATATATCTCTTTGTAGTTCGTTTTCATTGAGAATTATGCCTGGATCAGTAGTGGGGTCAACGCTGGAATACCAGCCTAAAAAAGAATAATAGTTTATAGTTCCAGCCGGAAGAGCCGGCATAAATGGTTCTGCCACTTTTTTTACTGCACCTACACGCTGTTCTGGAGGTGTTATAAAAACTGAATGGAGTCCGCCGGGGGGAGTTCCCAAGTGAAATCTAACAGTATATACCCGAGGTACCCAAGTGGCGAACAGTGTCATAGTACGGGTTACCCCTTTATTAAAATCCCAGGGAACACCGGCATCATCAACCCAGCCATTAAAAGCCATTTCTGCAAGTGTTATAGGTGGTGGGTTTACAACCCTATTGCCATGCATAATTTCTTGTCTGGCAGGAATTGGTGTTCCTCCTGATGTGTCGAATGTTACATAGTAGATGTTTGGAACCCATCTGGCGTTAAGGGTAAATACATTATTTACTAGTCTGGTTGGATTATAATTTACACTATCCAAAACATCAACTTCCTTCACTAAGCTTGTCGCAAAGTCCCATGCTTCACCTCTGTCTGTATACCACCCCGCAAAAGTATAACCTTCTCTGGCTAAGGGGCCTGGATCAATAATTTTACCGCCAGGAGATCCATCCAGTCCTGTAAATACTGTAAAATTCACTCGCGTTAATTCCTGACCATTTGGTCTGGTTCCACCGTTTACCTGTAAATGAATAGTGCGGATATAAGTACTCCACTCTGCATTAAGGATTATATCAGTGTCACCAACTGTATCTTCTGCGAAGTTCCATTTCTTTCCACCATAATACCAGCCGACTAATCCATGTATACCATTAGTTGGTAAGACAGAAGGTTCGACAATTTTAGCTCCTGGAATTATTTTTTGGACTGTTATCATAGTACCTGGGGTTGTTATCAACAATCCTGCAGGAGTTACTATATCTTGACCATTCTGGTTTTTGGGAAAATTAGATGAGGCGCCGAATAATATATCGTAGTTTGTTTGAAATTGTACGGTAACATAGTTGGGTTTCCATTGAGCTGTAAGGACAATAATACCATCGTTGTCTGCATCGTCTTGCTGTGTTACACGTCGCGTATTGATGTCCCATTGAAGGCCGCGTTCATCACGCCAGCCATCAAAACCTAAGTCTGTATCAGGGTGGGTTATAGCCCGAATTCTTGGAATAGTGTCCCCCCAGAGTACTCTTATGGGGTACGGCTGTGGGCTTCCACCCTTTGTATCAAGGAAAACAACGGCAAAATTTACGCCGCTTTTTTCATTTGGAATAATAGTATCTGTTTCAGGCCACCATTTTTCCATAATTGGATTGCTGCAAGTTATAAAAAAAGCGAATATTAACATTATCAAGCCGAAAACAAGCTTTGTATTTTTATTTTTCATATTTAACCTCTTGTCTGCTTTTTCAAGAAGATAGCTCATTCCGGCCACTTGTCCGGTACTCAACACTATATTTCTTCATTATGATTTTCTCTATATATGAAATATCCTCTTTATTATTACACGAAAAATAGTGATTGACAAGAAAATTTGACAGGATTGAAAAATAGCATATTCTATGATTTAAAAGCTTTAGGTTCTCTTTTATACACCAATATCTATTAACGATAGGGGGGGTATTCACCCCATGGATGCGATGCAGCATCTGTACAGCAACCTTGGCTAGCGCAGACTGCAACATCCTTGTTGCAGTCCTTGAACGCGCAGGCGGGCAAGAATCCATAGGGGTTACCCAAAGGTTAGTGTCAATATTTTATTCAGTAAGTGATCGCCATTGTATGTATGACTGAAGGGAAATGGGCAAATCAGCGTCTTTTGGAGCAAAATTTTCTGAAGAGCGCGCTATATCAGATATAGTATCCCGAATATCCGGAATAGAAACTGTCTCTTCAACAGGAGCTGACGCTATTGCTGCTTGTATTTCCACTGGTGTTTCTTTTACTATTTCCTTTGGCGCTTCTTTTGGTGTTTCCTTTGTTAGCTCCCCCCAGCAAGGCTTTTTGGTCGTAGGCTGGCACTCGCACGATGCGAAAAGAGCGAGAATAGCAAAGATTATGATGATATAAAATATTTTTTTTCTCATATTTTCTCTATATTATATTACTCCAGGAATACTCAAAGCTTAAAATTTATAACTGATTGTAAAATCGAATTTTAAACCAGAGGAAATATTGTCAAACCATGCATCCGGATCGCTTTTGGTTTTATCAAAAAAATCTCCTTTCCTAAAGGAGAAACTATTAAGATCAAAGAAAAAGAATCTATCCAAAAGAGCATTAAAACCTGCACCAATTACCAGATTATTTACAGGAGTAAGTGTCATGCCCAAGCCGAGGCTGCTAGCTTCGGAAGAACTCGCGATATCCCATTTGTTGCCCCACTCAAGTCCGCCCAAAAGCCATGCATCAATGTCCGAGTCGCGAAGGATCAGACAATCAAGAACATGAAGGCTGGCGCCGGTAAAAAAAGCAAGTTTGGCGCAACTCTGAAATCTAAAACCAACATCAAGCCCAACAGAAACACCAAACAAGTTACTTGAGAAAGTATTTTCGCTATCAAGGCTATCTTTTATAAACGCTACAGTCAGGTTAGGGCTTAACCCTGAGGAAAATTTTCCAAAACTAAATATCTGCTTATATGCTGCTCTTAAGCCAACTCCCCAGCCGCCATCGAACGCATCTTTATCAGCGCCGTTAATTATATCATCATCCCCTTTGAATTTGTCTGCAAATGCCCTTATAAACGAAATGTCTCCCCAAATCCTGGAATTTTCATTAAAATTGTAATTTACACCTGTCTGAACACCAGCTCTGCTTCCACTTGTACGAGTTGCTTCGATATAATCATCACTGGCGTCAAGTTTTCCAATAACATGTTTATCAGAAAATTGATACCCTATTGTTATATAGGGCTCGAAACCGCCCAGGTTTACACCACCGCGGGTTAGCGCAATGGCTGGAGCATTTTTCTTATATTTATTGCTATCTTCGGTAAGAGAATTTTTTTCTGTTATTGCTTCTGTATTAAGTTTTAGGTCAAGCCTGAAACTCCCAAAATTTGGCGTCCCAATAAGAAATGCCAGATTATTTTCCCAAAGGAAATGGGAAGAGGTTAGTGTTTCATCACCAATGGTTGTTTTATCCCCTTGAGCATTTAGCGTGGAGCCATTGTAGTAAACGGCAAGATAAAAGCAGTTGAATGTTTTTGAAAATCCGCAACTGCCTGGATTAGTACTCAAAAAAAGGAAGGTCCCAACTCTTGGATCAAAAAAATTTACATCGATATAATCATCAATATAAGAAGAAAAAATCCCTGCGCTGTATCTCGATTCAGTAGACTTGGCAGATGGAGCATAAAAGGAATCAAACAACAAGTTGCCTTGCCAATTTCGCGGTATTTCAATATCTAGAGTACCGGGTCTTGTGCCTAACTGCGACTGCGCCCAAACTGTACCGCATAATAAGAAACAGGCTGTAAAGCATAAAATAATCTTTTTCATAAATTTACCTTTTTTGTTAACAATTCTATTGAAAATGCTATATTTTTTTCTAAAGATGTCAAATCTTTATTCCGAAACACTATATTTCCTAATAATATATCGGTTCTCATGGTGTTTAAACTAAATACCTGAAAATGCACTTTATGATGAAAATCATCTATAAATGGGCTAAAAAGGTGAGCTTTAGATTCTCCTTTATACAGCAATATCTATTGACGATAAGTAAAATAGTATGAAAAATTCACTCTTTGTTAATTGTATAGGGCTGTCTGAATATGCTTTTAAAAAACTCCCTTCAGGTACGGGCAACACAAGTTTTGAAACAGTTATTGAATACTCAAAAACAGTGCCGGAATGCAGCAATATTTTTATCTTATGCCTGGAAAAGGAAAAAGATATATATCAAAAACTTATTGAAAAAATAAAAACCGATAAAAAGCCAAGTTTTCATATTATAAGTCATGAAAATTGGGATTCAAGCCTTCTTTTTGAATCATTTGCTACATCGTGCGCAGGAGATTACAAAAATATTTTTTATATTTACGGAGATACTCCTCTTCTTGATCCTGATCTTACAAAAAGAATTTATAAAAATCACGAAGTATATAGCGCTCAGTACAGCTTTTCGGATGGCGGCCCATGCGGTATTGTTCCGGAAATTATTGCTGTTGAGATTGCAGATGCATTAAAAGTCCTTTCTGATAAAGATAAGCTGCCAATTAAAAGAGATACAATTTTTACAATAATACAGCGCGATATTAATTCATTTGATATTGAAACCCATCTTACAGAAAAAGATTTAAGAATGTTAAGGATCACGCTTGCAGCAGATTCCAAAAGAAATTTTATGCTTCTTGAAAATTTTTATAAAGCAGGGATAAAAGGGGAAAACAGAATAATAAATATTTCAAATAAAGAAGAGGAACTATTGCGCACAGTTCCTGCGTTTTATTCAATACAAATATCCGGCAAATGTTTTCAGTCATGCAGTTACTGCCCATATCCAATAATCAATCCCAATCTTTTAAATAGCTCTAATTTTATGACTCTTGAAAATTATTCCGTAATTCTTGATAAAATTTCTGATTTTTCGGAAGATGCTGTAATATCGCTCTCTCTGTGGGGAGAACCTTCCGGCCATCCTGATATTGAAAAAATTATTTTAAAAACTCTGGAGCATGAAAAATTTACCCTTTTAATTGAAACTTCAGGCATTGGGTGGAAAAATGAAACAATAAAAATAATATCTGAAAAAGCAGGTAATACAAAAAAAATTATCTGGATCCTTTCTCTTGATTCAGACAACAAGGAAGTTTATAAAGCGTTACGCGGCGAAGGTTTTGAAAAAGCCATTAATATGGCAGAAACCCTTATTGGATATTTCCCCGAGACAACATATATTCAGGCAGTAAGGATGAATGAAAACGAAGCTGCTCTTGAAAAATTCTATAAATCATGGAAAGCAAAAG
>WRFK01000051.1 GCA_009778835.1 Spirochaetaceae bacterium | reverse complement strand
GCTATACGATGCAGGGTATCCTGTATATAAATCTTCCGGCAGCTTTCATGAATAATAAAACATTGAAAACTGAACGAGAATAAGAGACGGATAAACCAGTAATTAAAACTGGAATTTTCAGGAGGAAAGAAGTGACAGTAGTTACAATGAAGAATCTACTGGAATCTGGTGTACATTTTGGGCATCAGACAAAAAGATGGGATCCGAAAATGAAAAAATACATTTTCGCAGAAAGAAATGGTATCCATATCATTGATCTCCAAAAAACAATTACAGCAATCAAAGATGCATACGATTTTGTAAGAAAAACCGTTCATGATGGCAAATCAGTCCTTTTTGTTGGTACAAAAAAACAGGCGCAAATGGCTGTTGAAAAAGAAGCTAAAAGATGCGGAATGTTTTACGTAAACAACAGATGGTTAGGCGGAATGCTTACCAATTTTACAACAATTAAAAAATCAATAATGAGGCTTAAAAAAATCGAGAAAATGGAAATCGATGGAACTTTTGAAAGCCTTACAAAAAAAGAAATATCGCTTTTAATGAAAGAAAAGACATCGCTCGAAAAAAACCTCGGCGGTATTAAAGATATGAAAGAACTTCCCGGAGTTCTTTTTGTAATAGATACAAATAAAGAAGCAATTGCAATCGCAGAAGCAGTAAGATGCAATATTCCTGTAATAGCAGTTGTTGATACAAACAGCAATCCGGAAGGGATCACATTCCCGATTCCCGGAAACGATGATGCTATACGCGCAATAATCCTTTTTACACAAACTATAGCCAATGCAGTTGTTGAAGCAGATAATGAAATAGGCCTGCAGATTATTGAACATCTCCAGGAAGATGAAGAAGGGACACCTTCTGAAAAAGCTGCTACAGCAGATGCGGAAGATTCGGCAGTTGAGAAAGTTCCTCTTGGAGCTGCAATAGGTACTACCGGTGAACCTCAGGAAGAAGAAGAGGGTGATAAATTTACAACAGAAGATTATTCAAATTATGTACCGGAAGAAAATACCAAAAAAGAAGAGCCGGATCATGAGGATGAGCTCGATATTGATACAGACAAATTTTATAAGGATTAGGAGTTTAGTGTGGAAATAAAACCAGTAGATGTAAAAAAACTTAGAGATCAAACCGGAGCAGGAATGACGGACTGCAAAACAGCGCTTACCGAAGCATCCGGAGATTTTAATAAAGCTGTAAAAATCCTCAAGGAAAAAGGTCTTGCTGCAGCAGCAAAGCGCAGCAGCCGGGCAACCCAGGAAGGAAAAATTTTTACAAAAATAAGTGAAGGAAAAGTAGTAATACTTGAGCTTTCCTGTGAGACTGACTTTGTTGCAAGAAATGAAAATTTTATAAAACTGGGCAAAGAGCTTGCAGAAGAGATAATAGCTTCAGGCGCAGAGACTGTGAATGAAAAACTTTCAGGAATGGTTACAACTGCGATTAGCGTGCTAAAGGAAAATATGACTCTTAAAAGATTTAAAACTCTTTTATTGGCAAATAACGAATATGCCGCAGATTATATTCATGGCGCCGGAAACATAGGCACAATCATAAAACTTAAAGCAGAAAATCCCGAAGTTTTTGGCAAAGATGTTGTAAAAACCCTTGCAGTTGACCTGACTCTTCATGCAGCAGCTTTTGCTCCAATGGCGTTATCTGAAAAAGATATTTCCGATGCATATATGAAAGAGCAGGAAGAAATTTTTAGAAAACAAAGTGAAAATCTTAATAAACCCGAAAATGTTCTTCAGGGAATCATAAAGGGAAAAATCAATAAACATCTTTCGGAAATATGCTTTTTAAATCAACCTTTTGTTAAAGATGACAAGAGGAAAGTATCTCAGGTTCTTGCTGATGTTTCAAAAGAAGCAGGAAGTAAAATAGAACTTTCAAGTTATCTTTATTACAAACTTGGCGAGAATGCCTGATTATTAGGCATTTATTTAATTTAAAACAGTCCCGTGCCGCGATAGTAATCGTGTGTTGCGCGGGGCTGCACAGGATGTCATGAGGTAGCTGAAAGAGAGAGAGAGCAGCTAGCGGTCCCCGCAGCGAAGCAATGACCTGGCGAGATGGCTGGCTGCAACCCTACGCATGGATGCCTGGAAAAAGTACGCAGAACTATACGGAGTTATTTGATGGAAGGTATAAAATCAAAAGCTGAAGATAAAATGAAAAAAACTCTCGCAACTCTTGGAGAAGAATTTGCAGGAATAAGAACAGGAAGGGCTTCGGCAGCTCTTTTTGATAAGATTTCTGTTGATTATTACGGACAGAGTACGCCTTTGAATCAGGTTGCGACAATATCGGTACCTGAGGCAAGACTTGTTGTTATACAGCCATGGGATAAAGCTGTTATAAATGATATTGAAAAAGCATTGCAAAAATCGGAGCTTTCCCTAAATCCCAGTAACGATGGAAAAGTTATAAGAATTAATATTCCTCCTCTTACCGAAGAGAGAAGAAAAGAGCTTGTAAAAGCAGCCAAAAATGTAGCTGAAAAATACAGAGTTGCCATGAGAAATATAAGGCGCGATGCTAACGACGACTTAAAGAAAAAACTTAAAAATAGCGAGATCACGGAAGATCAGGAAAAGCAGGCTGCAGACCATATACAGAAAATGACTGATAATTATATAAACGATATAAATAAAAAACTTGAATCCAAAGAAAAAGAAATTATGGAAATATAATGGCTGATAAAAAACTACCTGTGCATATTGGAATTATAATGGATGGGAATGGAAGATGGGCGCAAAATCTGGGAAAGCCAAGAAGTTTTGGTCATCAGGAAGGGTTAAAAACAGCAAAGAAAATAGCCTTGGCAGCGCTTAACGCAGGCATAAAATATCTTTCATTATATGTTTTCTCAACCGAAAACTGGAAAAGAACAGAAGAAGAAGTTTCTTTTCTTATGCATCTTATAAAAAGCCATTTAAAAGCAGAGTATGATTTTTACAAGGAAAACCAGATAAGGGTTTTGCATTCAGGAGATTTAGCGAAGCTTCCAAAAGAGATACAAAAAGAAATAACAGATGTAACAGAAACAACTTCATCATTTGACAAGCTTTCTGTGAATCTTGCGATCAATTACGGAGGCAGAGACGAAATAATAAGAGCAGTAAACAGGTGGAAAAATAATTTATCCAGTGCAGGAGATTTAGCGGAAAGTGATTTAAAAAAATATCTTGATCTTCCCGATGTGCCTGATCCTGACCTTATAATAAGAACAGCCGGTGATTTAAGGCTTAGCAATTTTTTATTATGGGAAAGCGCTTACAGTGAATTTTATTTTAGTAAAAAATTATGGCCCGAATGGACAGAAGAGGATTTTAATGACGCTATTCGGGATTATATGACAAGAGACAGAAAGTTTGGAGCATTGTATGACAGAAAAAAAAATGAGTAATCTAAAATTAAGGATTCTTCTTATTTTTGTTGCAGTTCCTCTGCTTTTTTCGATAGCTATTTTTCTTCCTTATTTTAATTATCTTGCAATTTCTCTGGTTGCGGCATTTTTTATAATCAGCGGCACTTACGAAACATGGAAACTTTTTTACGGAAAATGCAAAAAAGGCGATTATGTTTTTGTAACAATAATTGCTTATTCCATTCCTGCCATTGTATATCTTGAATCTGCCAATTTTTTGCCGTATAACACGGTTTATTGTTTTTTAGGAATATTGATTTTTATTATTTTTATCTTTCAGGTATTTAACAGAAACGAGAGCACCTATCCTGAAATCAACAGAAGAACATCATCGCTGATTGTGCTTTTATTTTATCCCGGAATCTTTTTTTCCTATTCAATAAGATTTTCCACACTCCATTATCCTTCATTTGCTTTTATTCTGTTTTTGTTTCTGGTATTCTTTAACGATATATGCGCTTATGTGTCCGGAATGTTGTGGGGCGCTAATAACAGAAATATAATACCCATAAGCCCCAAAAAAAGTCTTGTAGGATTTATAGTTGGATTTTCCTCTTCTATTCTTGTTGCATCTGTTTTTTATTATTTTAAACCCCAGTTTTTTGCGGAAAAATACCATTATGCGCTTATTATGGGAATTGTAATAGGAATAATTTCAATTATCGGAGATTTAAGCGAATCTGCAATGAAAAGATCTGCAAATATAAAAGATTCCGGAAATGTTTTACCCGGACGCGGCGGTATTTTGGATAATATAGATTCACTTATCTTTAGCGCTCCTGCGTTTTACTTTATGGTAAAATATATAATCGTATACGGGTGAAAATGAAAAAAGTTATTATTCTCGGATCTACAGGTTCAATCGGGAAAAGCGCAATTGATGTTATAAAAAGTAATCCTGGGAATTTTAAAATAACTGCGTTATCTGCGCATTCGAATGAAGAAGAGCTTCTTAAGCAGGCTAAAGTATTTAATGTAAAAAATTTGGCTCTTACAGGAACGCCCCCTGTTGATAAATCAATTACCTATTATTCTCCAAAAGGGCTCCTGGATATGATAGCGGATACTGATGCGGATATTGTAGTTAACGGAGTTGCGGGCTCTGATGGACTTATGCCGTCGGTCGTATCTCTTAAAAGCGGAAAAAATCTTGCGCTTGCAAACAAAGAAACTATTGTTATGGCAGGAAGCCTTATTGCAAACATTGCTGCTCAAAGCAACAAAAAAATAATTCCTGTAGACTCCGAACATTCGGCAATATTTCAGCTTTTGCAGGGAAAGAAAAAAGAAGATATCGATGAAATAATAATAACTGCCTCCGGAGGAGCTTTCAGGGATCTTCCTGCTGCGGAGTTAAAAAATGTAAAACTTGAAGATGCGGTAAAACACCCTAACTGGTCAATGGGAACAAAAATTACGATCGATTCATCTTCAATGGCAAATAAAGGGCTTGAGGTAATAGAAGCGTATCAGCTTTTTAATCTTCCCCTTTCAAAAATTAAAGTTCTTATCCATCCGCAGAGTATGGTACACTCTCTGATAAGAACAACAGAAGGTTCTCTCTATGCGCAAATAAGCAAGCCGGATATGAGGGTTCCTATTCAAAATGCTCTTACCTGGCCTGAGCTTGGTCCGTCGCTTTTTGGCAGACTTGATCTTTCGGGAGTTACTTTAACTTTTCAGGCGCCTGATTTTGAAAAATACAGAATGCTTAAACTTGCCTATAAAGCAGCAGAGCTTGGACAGGGAAGTTGTATCGCATACAATGCGGCTAATGAAATAGCGGTAGATGCTTTTGTTAATGGAAAAATTGATTTTTTGGGAATACCATATATTGCAGAACATACTATAGAAAAACTTGGTTTCAAAGGAATTGACACTATTGAAGATATAGTAGAGGCTGACAAAAAAACCCGTACTTTTGTAAAGGAAATTTTAGGAAAGGTTTAAAAAAATGAGAATAGTTATTTATATAATAGTTGGGCTTTTAGTGCTTTTAGGACTTGGTGTATTAATAATTTTATTTGGCCATGTTGTCTTGAAAGTAATAATCGGGCTTTTAGGACTCGGTATAGTAGTTTTTGTTCATGAAGCAGGCCATTATCTTGCTGCTAAATCATTTGGAATAACAGTACAAACTTTTTCAATAGGGTGGGGGAAAAAAATATATTCTTTCCATAGGGGAGGAACAGAATATTGCATTTCGTTGTTTCCTGTAGGCGGTTATTGCCAGCTTAAGGGAGAAGATGTTTTAAAAGAAGCTATTGAAAATAACAGTGACTACGTAGAAGCAGAAGAGGGCTCTCTTTTTTTTGTACCTCCATGGAAAAGAATAATTGTCTTTTTTGCCGGCCCTTTTATGAATCTTTTATTTTCAATTGTTGTTCTTTCTGTAATTTGGTTTAATGGTTTTACTTATCACAGCCCCGATAATCGCATAATCCTGGTATCTGATTATAGCGCCGGAAAAGTTTATCCTGCGGATATGGCAGGGCTAAAATCCGGAGACAAAATCATAGAAATTGATAATAAGACTATCCATAATTATCAGGATATGAGGGAAACCATTGCGCTTAATCCGCAAAAGAAAATGAATATGATAGTAGAGAGGGGAGGGCAAACAATAGAGTTAAAAATAGAGCCCAGCCTTAATAAAACCACAGGAGCAGGGATAATAGGCGTATATCCATGGATGGATCCTGTTATTTCAAAAATAGAACCAAAGTCGCCTGCAGATTTGGCAGGATTAATGCCTGGAGATTTTATAACCGAAGTTTCGGGAAATCCTGTTAAAAATCAAATGGATTTTTTTAGCGGACTTGAGTCAAAGCCCGAAAACATAGAGATAAAATATTTTAGGAATAATACAAAATATTCTGCGTTGCTTGAGTTAACTTATAACGAAAAAGGGCAGACAAATCCAGGTTTTATTTTTGATATCCATGAATATTCGACTCCGGGTTATTCTCCGTTAGGCGCAGTAGTAAAAGGGGTTCATGAATCTTTTTCAATTCTTTTTCTTTCGATAAAGGGTATAAAAACACTTTTTAAAGGGGTTGATATTAACCAGGCTGTATCCGGGCCTATACGTATAACTTATATGGTAGGAGATCTTGCCGCAAGCGCATTTAGCGAAAGCTTTAAGGCGGGAATAATAAGCTTTTTCCAGTTTCTTTGCCTTATAAGTATAGCTCTGTTTTTTATGAACCTTCTTCCGATACCGGCTATTGACGGCGGTCAAATTGTTTTCTCTTTATGCGAAATAATATTCAGAAGAAATTTTAAGCCCAAGGTAATTTACCGTTATCAGATTGTGGGTTTTGTTTTTATATTTTTGCTGTTATTTTTTACCTTGTTTAACGATATAATATTTTTTATAAATAAGTGAGGCGTATTATGAAAGTTATAATGCCGTGCCATTGCGGTGATAGAATTGATTATGAGTATGATGATGAAGTTGAAATAACACCGGAAATATATTCCGATATTATTCATGGGAAATTTATGAGCGTGATTTGCAAAAAATACGGAATAACCCTTAAACCCGAATATCCCATAATGTTTACATATCCTTCAAAATCAGCGCAAATAAAAATATTTTGGGTGCCTGAACTTCAGCGGGACTCTTTTTTAAGGGGAAATTCTCAGTTTAATTATCAAAAGACCGACAGATTTGTTATTGGTTTTATGGAGCTTACAGAAAAACTAAAAATATTCGAGGCAGGTCTTGATGATATAGTAGTTGAAGGTGTCAAATATTATATACTCTCTAAAATTGAAAATGAAAATAACATAGAGAATGAGATATTAATCTACTTTAATGGATTTGAAGAAAATAATCTTATTTTTCATATACATGGTCTTAAAGAGAATAATGTAGGGATTCTTAATATTAATAAGGATTTCTATGATTTGACTTCTGAAAAAATTAAAGATCTGATAAACGACGAACCTTTTAAAAGTTTTCTTAATCCGCCGTATGTTTCTATTTTAAAAATTTATAGAGAGTATACAGATAATACCCAGGGAGATGTTCAGCCAAGCAATACGCCGGGTAATAATCCGCCAGCAGAATAAAAGATAAAGCCCCCAAAAGAGGGGGCTGTTACAATGCATCAGCCTTCCAAGCTGAAGATAATCTATTTAATTTAGTTATGAGAAGGATTAGTCTTGATTTTTTTTATAGCAAGTTTTACTGCTCTATCAAGAGCTTCGAGATATTTTTCATCAGGAACAGTTGTATAGAGTGAGCCTTTAAGAGAAGTTTTGTATAGTGGCCTTATATTATTAAGGGCAAGTCCTACTATATCAAGAATACAATCCTGGCAATCGCAAATTTCACTATCATTTTCCATCTCTTTCCCAAGAGCTTCCTTTACCAGTTCCTCTGCTTCGTTTATAAGATAGTCAAAACTATATAAATTATTTAAATCCATTTTTTTCTCCATTTTTTATTATATTCAGCTTATTATAATCTAAAATTAGTTAATAGTCATCATATTAGTTTTCACTTTTATCGCTGGATTCAAACCTTGTATATTTTGGGATAAATACCATTTTTATATCTCCAATAGGACCATTTCTCTGTTTTGCGATAATTACAGCTGTTTCAATGGCGCCTGTATTATCGGGTTTTGTATCATCTCCTGTTTTTTCTCTGTGAAGAAAAATTACAAGGTCTGCATCCTGTTCTATGGAGCCGGACTCACGCAAATCCGCAAGTGTTGGTTCTTTTTTTTCTGCTTCACGTTTTACCTGGGAAAGAACAACTATTGGAATATCGAGCTCTCTTGCCAGTGTTTTTAATGATCTTGATATTTCCGCTATCTGTTCATGCCTTGGAATTGTTTTGTTTTCAGCCTGGATCATTGTCAGATAATCGACAAAAATAATTTTTACCCCATGATCTCTTATCAATTTTCTGGAAAGGGCCCTAAGGTCAAGTATTTTTAAATCAGAAACAGATGTCAGGTAAAGAGGGGCTTCATAAATATCTCCTGCAGCATCATGTATTTTGCTCAGGTGAATCTCTGAGACCAATCCTGATCTTATATGTTCGCTATCTACTCTTGCTTCGGAGGATATAAGCCTCTGCATTATTGCCTGTTCGGACATCTCCAATGAAAAAAATCCAACAGGAATTTTATGTCTTATGGCAATGTTTGCAGCCATTGTAAGCGCAAGGGCTGTTTTTCCTACAGAAGGCCTTGCTCCAATAACTATAAATTCCGACTTTTGAAATCCATTTGTTTTTTTATCAAGATCCTTAAACCCCGATGGTATACCTGTGCATGAATCTTTGGAATTTATTAATTTTTGAATTGCTTCCATTGCGTCGGGAAGAAGTTCTTTTATCGATTTATATTTACTGGTAGATCTTTTTTCTATAATTTCAAAAATAAGCTTTTCTGTTTTTTCAAGAACAGAAGCAGTTTCTGTTGTATCATCAAAAGCGCGTAATGCAATTTCTCCGGAAATTTTAATAAGTCCGCGCCTTATGCTGTTTTCCTGCACGATTTTAGAATAATATTCAACATTCGCGCTGCTTGGAACTTCGGAAGATAGGGATGATACATAAGAAGCCCCGCCGCAGTCATCAAGCCTGCCTATGTTGCGCAGTTGTTGTACTACAGTGAGAATATCTATATTCTCCCCTTTTTCGGAGAGATCAAGTATTGCTTTGAAAATTGTTTTGTGGCTGTTTTTATAAAAATCATCCGGACGCAGATACATTACAACAGTATCTTTTGCCTCCGGATTTATCAATATTGCCCCTAGTGTGGCTTTTTCCGCTTCAATATTATGAGGTGGTATTTTGTCTTTTAAAGGTGCCTGGG
>WRFK01000050.1 GCA_009778835.1 Spirochaetaceae bacterium | reverse complement strand
AACGCCGGAATTAATAGTTTATTTTAATAGCCTGAATTTAACGTTATCCACAGCATTGACTCCAAGCTGCGCTGTAATTACAGGGATGTTTTCGGATTCAAACTTTGCTGCTATCTTTTTCTGCATCATTGTATCTTTTACAAGAGCAACCATATAGCCGCCTTTGCCGCCACCCGTAAGTTTTGCCCCATACGCTCCCATCTGGATCGCTCTTGCGCATAATTCGTCAAGCCTTTTATGGCTAAAATCCATTTCCTTCAAAAGCTTATGGTTTTCTATCATTATTTTTCCAGCTTCTTTAAGGTCGCCTTTTTCTATTGCCTTTCTCATTTCATATACTTCCCCGGTGATCTTGATGAGTCTGGAATACAAAAGTTCTCCATTATTATCAATAAGGCTTTTAACATGCACATCAAGAAGAGCTGTATTAAATGTGATGCCGCTATTTGCAAGCACAACATAAAGAGGTTTTGCAGGGACAATTCTTTCGTACATTTTCTTTCCATCCCGGATCGTATACATCATAAGCCCGCCGAAAGAGGAAGCTGTATTATCTACTCCGCTTGGCATACCATGATATGCATGCTCGCCTTCCCAGCCAATATAATTCTCCTCTATTTTATCCATACCTAATTTGAATTCTTCATTACATGCTCTTGCAAATGAGACACTTATTGCAGCGCTTGCTCCAACGCCGCTTCCCGCAAGCAGATTTCCCCCTACAGTGATTTTTATAGGAGTCTTCTTTAGATTGAGCTTCATGACGTTAATCATATGTTCATACGATCTATAACAAGATTCCTTTTTTTCCTCTTTATATCCGGGAACTTCATTCCTGTTATCAATTACTGTAAATCCTCTACCCTTTGCCTCTCTTTCAACAATTGTCTCTGTCTGATACGGAAGCGCCGAAAGAATAGCCGGTACACCATGTTTAACAAACTGATCTCCTATAAGAATTGTTTTTCCAAAAGCAGAACCTTTTCCCATTTAACCCTCCATTTTTTTCATTTCAATTTCTAAAATTTTCTGAGCCTCTTCCATAAGCTCTTTTTCTTTGCCTATATTGATCGTAGTCGCGGCAGTCATACGATGACTGGCATCGGCAAACCCGCCTAAATTATTTGTAGCTTCGAGAAGGAATTCATTCATTCCCGGCATTTTTTTATTTATTATCTTTGAAGAAAGCTTACCGGATCCTCTCATAGAAACTTTTGTTTGCCCTATTTTTATATTTCCAAATCCAGGAACATTGTCGGGAACAAGCATGAAGCCCGATAAATATTTATCAGGATCAATAAAATCCATTTCAGCTATTTCTTCAAGAAATACCCCAATCATTTTAACTCCCATAGGAGAAAACCGGTCTGCTACATCGAACCACTGGATATTTCCTGTATCATTAAGGCTGGTTTTTCTAAGTTTTTCAAGCTCCTTATCAAAAATGTAATCTTTTGTTTTTTTAAGCTCTTCAAGTTTTAAAAGCTTTTCATCTGTAAGCCCTTCAAGAAAAATAGATATCCCAAGGTCAGGACCTCCTCCATAAAAACCTGCTCCGCCTGCAATATCTATCATTGAATAAAAATCAATAACATTCACCTCTTTTTTTCCAAGCATTATAAAAAATTGTTCTTTGCCATTTTTATCTTCGCTTCTCATTAACCCTGCTTTAACAGCTTCTTCAAAGCAAAGCTTGTTATAAGAATAGAGTTGATTATTGATATGATAAAAATCAGCTATTCCGCCAAAAGCAGCAATATGAACAAGATCTTTATTTGCACCATCAAGTTCTTTTGCAAAATAATAACAAACAACAGAGGCTGAAATATCTCTATCCCCTTTTAGTCCAAATAAATCAGGATCAAGATTTATTACTGCACTATCTTTTGATTCTTCTGCTTTATGGTGATCAAGAATAATAACAAGATTTTTTCCTTTGTTAAGGCTGGATATTATTGGAGCAATCTTTCCCGCAAAATCTGCGAATACAATTATTGCTCCTGAATTTTGACCAAATATTTTTTCAAGAACAGCAGGATATGGTTTTTCAAGTGAAAATCTTTTTACATTGTACCCCGCCCTCTGAAATGCTTTGAGCAATAATGCGCCTGATGAAAGCCCATCGGAATCATTGTGATGAAGAAGGATCAATTCTTTGGAATTATACTCCTTCATCTTTTTTATCCCTTGCCGTACACTTTCAAGAAACTGTTTTAATCCTTCACTTATATCCATAGACTCATTGGTAATGTTTTTCAAATTTGCTTTGTTATTCCTTTTTCATAAAATATTATAATTCTATAGAAATAGAATTGTCAAATTTTATGATCTGTAAAATAAATTTTTTTGGTCATGATATAATATGCCAGCTGCTTTAGGCAGCTTCTTTTGCGGAAAAGTTATTACATCACAATATAATTCTTCCAATTCGCATTTCTTCTATATATAATAGACGAATAAGAGCGGATAATATTTTAAATTCTATAAAATAAGTGATTCTTTACATTAATTTGTACAAAATGAATTTCACAGGCATAGGAGGTATTGGCAAATGAAAATGACTAAAAACACAATATTGATTACAGGCGCAGCAACAGGAATAGGTTACTTTATGGCAAAATATCTCTATAAGCGCGACAATACTGTAATTATATGCGGCCGGCGCGAAGAGAGGCTTGCGCAGGTAAAAAAAGAATTGCCTGAAATTCATTCATTAAGATGCGATGTGGCAAACCCCGATGACCGCAATATGCTGTTTAAAAATATCAGCGATAATTTTCCACAAATAAATATTCTTATAAACAACGCAGGGATACAGAGAGATATTGATCTTACAAAAGGGCTTTACGATTTCACCCATGGCGATAATGAAATCAGAATAAACCTTGAAGCGCCCATTTACCTCTCTGCAATGTTTACCCCATTGCTTTCCAACAAGGAAAACGCGACTATCGTAAATATTTCATCCGGTCTTGCTTTTATGGTAGAACGGGCAACAGGAATGCCGGTCTATTGCGCGACAAAAGCAGGTCTGCACGCATTTTCAATGGCTCAGCGCGCACAACTCGCTACGTTGGGAATCAGAGTAGTTGAAATTATTCCGCCAATGGTGGAGTCTGAGCTTAATATTGAAGGGCGCACAAAGAGAAACATGCTTAAAGCGCCTTTTATGATATCGGCAGATGATTTTGTGGAAAAAGCATTTGCGAAAATGGAACAAGACATAGACGAAATCAGGCTGTAACAATAGTAACGCAAAGGCATCACAAAATTAGAGCTTATCCCCTTTCCAGTAAATGCCTGGCTTAAAAGTCGCTATCAATGTAACAACAGGGAAAAGAAATTGCGCAATAAAAAGCGAAAGAGGCAAAGTAAGCCAGAATGATTTTTCCAGTTTTAAATGAATCCCATAAGTGATCGAAACAGAAAGCATTGAAACAATACCTGTAAAGAAAATCAAAAAAAGCTGCGGATAAAAAAACGCAGGGATAAAAACCGCAACACCTGTAAGAAGCTGATACATTATATATCCATAGCCTGCTTTTGCGGCAATATCGGGCGCATGCATAGCCCCGGTGCTCCACCTAAGCTCCTGGTCATAAAGTTCTTTCCAGCTTTTTACAGGAGTAGTGTTAACCATTGACTTTAAAGAGGTCTGCGCAACAATTTTCCACTTTCCGCTGTTTCTGATTTTTGCAATCAATTGAGCATCCTCGGTAACACTGTACTCAAGTTCTTTAAAGCCGCCTGCTTCGAGCAGAGCAGTCCGCCTTACAGCAAGATTATTTCCAAATCCTCCGGTAGGGATATTAAGACCTGCGCAGGCAACAGTATAATGATACCTGAGCAAGTGATCATATTGCTGGAATTTTTCAAGAAGTGTTTTTCCCTTATTAACAGTTACTGTGCCAAAAACAAGGCCAACTTTATCATCGCCAAATGGCTTAAGCATATTTAAAACCCAATCTTTTGGAACATGGCAATCCGCATCTGTATATAGAAAAATATCTCCAATTGCAACATCTTCTGCCAGAGCAAGGGCTGCCTGCTTGGGATTTTTACCATCACTAATGTTTTTATTATCAATTATTTTTATAAGCCCCTGACTCTTCTCCTGATATTTTTTCATAACTTCAAGAGTGTTATCCCTTGATCTGTCGTTTATTAAAACAATCTCGTAAATGGAGCAACTTTGGCAAGCCAATGATTCAAGCAAAGCAGGGAGAGTCTCCGCTTCATCTCTTGCGGGAATTATTACAGAAACTTTAAGAGGGTGTGCTTTTATATTGCTGCCATATGCTTTCTCACTTGCAGAAGCATCCGCGGCCTTTTCTCTTTTAAATGAAATGATGATCCCTGTTATAATAAAAATATGACTGATTATAAAAACTATACTATAAAAATATAGAATATAAAAAATCAGCTTTGCAAGAAACATAAAAACTCCCAAAATAAATCTCTATAATAAACTATGGAGTTGCCATATTATAATTATTATTATAATATAAATTGATCAATATATCAAATCAGACAGAAACACTATCTGATTAGCGGAGGGTCATAAATGTATGATGTGGCAATAATAGGCGCGGGAGTCATAGGAACAGCAATAGCAAGAGAACTTTCAAGATATAATCTTAAAATTGTTATCCTTGATAAAGAAAATGATGTCTCTGTCGGAACATCAAAAGCTAATTCAGGAATAATCCATGCAGGATTTGATCCCGAAGAAAATACCCTTATGGCAAAACTCAATGAGGAAGGGAATAAGATGTTTGATACTATAAGCGAAGAGCTTAGTGTCCCCTTCAAAAGAAACGGATCTCTTGTCGTAGCATTTGATGATGAACAACTTGAGCATATAAATAAATTAAAACAGCGGGGAATCAACAACGGCATACCAGGCTTAAAAATTTTATCAAAAGAAGAACTTCTAAAAAAAGAAAAATCGATCAGCCAGGAAGCAAAAGGTGCTCTTTTTGCAGAAACTGCCGGAATAATAGACCCTATGCTTCTTACAATATCATTTATGGAAAATGCTGTAATGAATGGGGCAGAGTATTTTCTTAACTTCGAAGTAAAATCAATAAAAAAAGAAGATGGCAATTATAGAGTCGCATCGCAGAACAATTCGGTAATTGCAAAATATGTTATAAATGCCGCAGGAGTTTTTGCAGACAAAATTCATGATATGGTAGCAGAGCCTGCCTTCAAAATTAATACAAGGCGCGGCCAATACTTTCTGCTTGATAAAGAAGAGGGTAAAGTTATAAGCTCTACACTCTTTCCCTGCCCGTCAAAAATCGGAAAAGGGATTCTTGTTGCACCCACTATACATGGCAATGTTATACTGGGCCCTGCATCTGATGATATTCCGGAGAGAGAAGATGTCGGAACAACAGAAGAAATTCTTAATAAAGCAAGAACTGGGGCAAGGCTCCTTATTCCCAAAATAACAACAAGAAATAATATAAGAAATTTTTCGGGAATGAGAGCAGAACCAAGTACAGATGATTTTATAATCAAAGAAGCTGCAGGGGCTCCAAATTTTATAGATGTTGCGGGAATTAAATCGCCTGGCCTTACAGCAGCGCCAGCAATATCATTATATGTAGTTTCAATTTTAAAAGAGAAAGGGCTTGCTCTAAATAAAAAGGAATCTTTTAATCCAATAGTAAAAAGAAAATTTTTTATTGAAATGACAGAAGAAGAACAATCGGTTTTAATTAAAAAGAACTCTCTTTACGGCAGAATCATTTGCAGATGCGAAAATATTACAGAGGGCGATATTGTAGATGCAATATCCAGGAAACCGGGCGCAACCACAATGGATGGGGTTAAACGCAGATGCCGCGCCGGAATGGGAAGATGCCAGGGAGGTTTTTGCGGTCCTAAAGTGCAGCAAATAATTGCAAGGGAACTTAATAAACCATTGGAAGAAATTGTGCTTGAAAAAAAATTGTCATACATACTTACAGGAAAATCAAAATAGAAGGAGCTCATTGGAATGGAAAAATATGACATTGTTATTATAGGCGGAGGCCCGGCAGGGCTTGGAGCTGCAATTGAGGCAAAAAAACAGGGAATAACAAAAGTACTTGTAATAGAGAGAGATATTGAGCTCGGCGGTATTTTACAGCAATGTATACACAATGGGTTTGGTCTCCATATTTTTAATGAAGAACTTACAGGACCTGAATACGCGCAACGCTTTATTGATATGGCAAGGGAAGAAAATATAGATATTCTTTTGGATACAATAGTAATTTCAATTTCCAAAGATAAAAAAATAAAAGCAATGAATACCACCGGTGTTTTAAACATTGAGGCAAAAGCAATTGTTCTGGCAATGGGGTGCAGAGAAAAAACAAGAAGCTCAATAGCAATCCCCGGAGACAGGCCAGCCGGAGTTTTTACAGCAGGAGCTGCCCAGAGATATATAAATATCGAAGGGTACATGGTAGGTAAAAAAGTTATTGTTCTTGGAGCTGGAGACATAGGAATGATAATGGCAAGAAGGATTGTTCTTGAAGGCGGAGAAGTTCTTGCAGTATTAGCGCGAGGCTCCATTGTAAAAGGGCTTACACGAAACATAGTACAGTGCCTTGATCATTATAATATTCCTCTTCTTTATAACCATAATATTACAAAAATAACAGGAAAAGAGCGTGTTGAAAGCGTAACAGTCGCACAAACCGATGAAAAAAAGGAAGTTATTCCCGGAACAGAGAAAGTATATGAGTGCGACACTGTACTCCTTTCTGTAGGGCTTATTCCTGAAAATGAGCTTTCAAGGATAGCAGGAATAGAAATTGACAGAAAAACAAGCGGCCCTTTTGTAAACGAAAGCATGGAAACATCAATACCCGGTATTTTTGCCTGCGGCAACGTAGTGCATGTTCATGATGTTGTGGATTTTGTAACAGAAGAGAGCAGAAGAGCAGGGGCAAATGCCGCTCGTTTTGTAAAAGGGGAAAAAAGCGAATCTGAAAGTATGAATACCATAGTATCCGGAGGCATTACCTACTGTGTTCCGCACAGGATAAGATATTCCGCAATGCCCGATAAACTTGACCTTTTTATGAGAGTTGAAAATAAATATGATAAAGCAACAATTGTAATAAACAATCAGGGAAATGAACTTGTGAGATTTAAAAAAACAAATCTTACTCCAGGCGAAATGATTAAACAAAGTGTAAAAAAATCTTTGTTTGAAAAAGCAAAAGGGGATATTGAAATTACACTTGAAGTAGGAGGCAGCAAATAAATGGATAAAAATTTAGTTTGTATTGTCTGCCCAATAGGATGCAGGCTTAAAGTAACAGGAACAGCAGATGATTTAAATGTTAGCGGCAACATATGCAAAAAAGGGATTGCTTATGCGCATGACGAAATAACAAATCCTATGCGCATGGTATGTACAACTGTTAAAATCAAAGGGGGAATACACAGTGTTATTCCTGTTAAAACAGATAAACCAATTCCCGAAAAATATAAACTGGAAGTAGTTAAAGCGGTTAACAGTATTGAACTAACATCTCCTGTAAAAATGGGAGATATAATAATATCTAATTTGTTTGAGACCGGTGTAAATATAGTGGCAGAAAGAGATATGTAGTTTTTACAGAATGGGACTCTGCTTTATTGACAAAATCAATAAATTGTGATACTGTAAAACTCAAGAGTATCATCCTATTTTTATAGGGGAGTTAATCCAAAATATGCCACGTAATAAATTAACAAAGAAAAAAATTTTTCTTGCTGCCGTAGATTCTTTCGCAGAAAAAACTTTCAAACATTGCACCATGCAGGAAGTTGCCGACAAAGTTAATATAAAAGCCCCAAGCATCTATAAACATTTTGCTAATAAAAAGGAAATTCTTACCGAAATATTTGAGTATTACAAAGAAAATTTGAATAAACAACGATTGCCTGCAGAAAAAGTAATAGAAGCTATAGATAACGAACCTATTGGCAAAGTATTTAGCAAACTTTTTGTTGCATTTGAAACAGAAGATGAATATGCATTGATGATGAAAATATCAAAAATCGTCATAGATATGTCATATAAAAGCAAAGATGCTAAAAAAGTTTTCCAAATAGTATTTATTGAAGAGCCAACAAAATATCTTACTGACGTTTTTACAAAGCTAATTAATTCAGGAAAAATAAAATCATTTGATTATGAGTCACTAACATTTCAAATAATCGCATTTTCACGTATGATTTTTGAAATAAGCGCATTAAATGGAAGCGACCGCAAAGAAATGGATAACAAATACAATAACGGAATAGCTATGCTGGCAAGAGGTTTCGAGCGGGCAGACCTTGTTATAAAATAAAATCTAATAATTAGCTAAAATTATAATCTATTTTATATTCTATAACGAGACCCATCCCTTCAAGATAATTTATTGATTTTTTCTCATAACGATTGCGGCAGTTGGGCATACTTTAGCGCATTCTCCGCAGCCATCACACTCGGAATCAACAAGAGATTTTCCAAAAGGCACTGTCATGCGGGTCTTAAACCCTCTGTTTACAAAAGAGAAAACATTAAGTTTTTTTATTTCTGCGCATGCTCTTACGCACGAGCCGCACGTTATACACTTTCCTGTTTCCATTTTAATATCTGAGCGGCTTATAACAAGAGTATATGTCCTTTTTTCGCCTTTGAAGAAATTCTGGTCAACATTAAATCTGGTGGCATAAGTTCTTAACTTGCAGTCTTCGATTTTATCGCATCCGCACGTTAAGCATCTTTCTGCTTCTGAAACAGCTTTTTCATATTCAAAACCTGTTTCAATTTCATTATAAGTCTTTTTTCTATCACTTAAATTTATTAAAGGCATTTTTATTCTTTCTTTTTGTTCAACACCTTCAAAAAGGGCTTCCGGCACTTTGTCAAGCGGACCCATCTGTGAATTAAAAAGATTCTGCTCGCCTGCTACCGCAACTTCTTTTCCCGAAAGATACTGATCAATCGAACACGCTGCTTTTCTTCCATTGCCTACTGCCCGGACAGCAATATCTGCCCCTGTCTGGCAATCGCCTGCTGCGAATATTCCCGGCCTGCTAGTCATAAAGGTATGCGGATCTGTAACAATATTGCCGCTTTTATCGATCCCTATTCCCAAAGTTGCTACAGATTCACTCAAAACCCGCTGCCCAATTGCACCAATTACTGTATCTGCTTCTACTTCAAATTCAGAATCTTTTATGGGAACAGGCCGTCTTCTTCCTGATTCATCAGGCTCTCCCTGCCCCATTCTTATGCACTTAATATAAAGTTTATTATCTTT
>WRFK01000049.1 GCA_009778835.1 Spirochaetaceae bacterium | reverse complement strand
GCCCCGTTACTGGAAAATAAATTAGAAATTAAGCATGCTGTATCATTCTTTTCCGCAAAGGCGTGATAATCAACAAACTGATGACAAAGACATAGAGATATTAAGGAGTATACTCAAATACGGTCTTTTGCTGGTTCCCAATATAATTGAGTATCCCGGTAAAACAGATGAAAAAGGTAAAGAAAAAAGCGATGTGTTTAAATTATTACAATGCCGGTTTTGCTTGACGGCGATTGACGATACTAAAAAGCTTAAAGAACATGCTGATGTTTATGGTGACTTTCATTTAGAATTTACCGATGAAAATGCATATGGAATAGGCGCAATGCCAGTGATACATATTCCAAAATCCCCATATACCGTAAAAGATGAACCTACTTCGCTCTGGCATTTGGCATCTTCCTTTATACATCTTCTAGGCGATTTAAAAACAATAGCTTATATGCTCGAGTATCTGGACAAAGCAACT
Organism: Spirochaetaceae bacterium; assembly: GCA_009778835.1. Taxonomy (GTDB): domain Bacteria; phylum Spirochaetota; class Spirochaetia; order CADAEX01; family CADAEX01; genus WQTU01. Next base: position 8,879 of record WRFK01000049.1, on the reverse strand, counting down.
ATCAAGTTCGCTCATGAAAAGGAAATTATTATAAATTCGGAAACTGGTCTTGCAAAAAGAGTAAGCATTGCGCAACTTAGGGATACCCTGGAGCTTATCTTTGAAGGAACCATTGATACACATGATGAAAAAAAACGAAATAAGGAATTTGAGAAAATTCAAGGGACAATACAGGGGCTTTGCTCGCTTCTTTACTTCACTGATTACCTTAAAGAAAATGGGGAATACGAATACTTGTACCACTTTTGGGTACGGGAATGGAGAATTGTTCAGGGCATGAGCATTAATGGAAAAAAACAAGACAGAGAGCTTACACAAAAAGAGCAAGAAACAATAAAAGCCATCGACCCACATTTTTTTGGCAGGAAATTGGATTTTCAGAATAATGGCACAAAGCCTTGTATAATTGACCTGTGCCGCCTGCTGCCATCAATAAACGACAAACCTATACAGAACTTTATAAATCAGATTCATGTTCCCTATGATCGGTATGAAAGAACACTTGAGATTTTAGGGAAAGACAAGTTTCTTATAAAAAAAATAGTTCCCTATGATAAAGAAAAAGGAATACCAAATAAATATAAAAGGAGATAAAAATGAAAAGGATATTGATATGTACGTTGATTTACATTTTAGCAGGTAGTGCTTTTTTCGCGCTGCCGGTAGTGAAAGAGAAGCTGGTTACAGCCGCTCCTGTAGAAGGAAAGAAATTTCCACTGGAAGGAAAAGATGTACTCGCTGCAATGCTCTGGCCGCTGATGATGATAACAGGATGCCCGTCTACATCGACGACGGATGATCCGCCGCCGCCAATTACAGTGACGAAAGATGTGGCGGTGAGTTTTCCGGTGTATACTTCCGGACAGACATCTATAAGTTTTGCGCCTACATATACTCCTGACGATGGTTGGGGAGATCATTTTTCGGCTTCAGATATTACGTATACAGTAACATGTACTGAATTATCCAAAACCTATAATAGTACAACTGGATTTATCGCAAATATAAGCGATGGTTATTCGTTTGACACATATACTTTTATACAGACTTTTAAGATTGGTGATGCGGAAGTTGGCAGTCAGACTATAAAAGTGGATGTAACGATTACTTTCCAACAATTACAAGATGCTAATGGTTTCAACTTAAGCCCTCAAGCCATTCCGCCTGTAAGCCTGACGCTTAGTAAAGAAGTACAGCAGTAGGAATTATTTCACGCGGTGGCTGAGATTCTCGAAGTCACCGCCGTACACTCCCTTTGACACTTCGACAGGCTCAGTGTCCGCGGGAGTGAAGAAGGGGGAATAAAATGTTACGCAAATGTATATTAACGTTCGTAATTGTATTATTTATTTTTAATGTGTCTATTGCTGACGAGAGTTTCGATCCAGACTCACTAGATAATCTCAAACCGGCTGTACCTCAAGTGTCGTGGAATTCTCCTGGTTTAAATAGTGCAGGCAATCAGACTATTCAAGTAAGTCGTCCCAACAGTGCTTTACCTTATGGTGGCACAGCACCGGGTGCGTCATCTCTTCTTTGGAGAATAATATGTAGGGATAATACAAATGGCCAAACAACACCAACAGTTAGCGTTCCAATAAACACTACTACGTGGCCGATAGTTGTTGGTGATAATAGAGATTTTGAAATTAGTGTGCACTGGGCACTTATGTTGCCGAATAGTAATATCTATTATGGTGATCCCTCAACTATCGCCACCATCACCGTCGGTGACCGCACACCACCGGCACTTCGTGCTACCAATCCATTTCAAATAGACAATAGCATAGGCGCTACGGGTAACTGGCAAAACTTAACTACTGGAGCAACCGGTATCGAACCAAACTCTAAAATCAGGATTCACTGGACGGATAAGGATATTCATGGGAAAGGCGTGAGCTGGAATAGGTCAGTAGTCAAAATAGGTGGTGTGTCCGTAACGCCGTCTGTTACAAATATAAATATTTTCCCAGACCCTGCATCTCCAAATTATCGTGGCTATGCTGACTTCATTCCACCCAACCAAGCCTACGACAAGGAATATAAAATCGAAGTCCAGCTTTACGATGACGCCGGGAATTTCATGTAACGGCAATGGCCAGCTACACACATAATCTCAAAAAAGACTTTGGTTTAAAATACGATGCTAAGGATATCGGGAAGCGTATAAAAGAATTACGTCAAGCCAAAAAAATGTCCGCAAATTTTCTAGCACATAAGTCTTACGTTGATTGCAGCGTATTACTTCGCGTGTAGAGCGGAGAGAGCGAGCCGATGCTCAGCACGCTATTGAGGATTATGAAAGGACTAGACATCCTACCCGCAGAATGTCTCTCCCAAAGAGTGTTTTTTCAATTTACATTGTTCTATTTAGAGATTATTTTATAATGTTTACCATGCTCGGGGAACAAACCCTTCGGGTATTTCGAGCTTCATGGTGTCGCCACTTTGCTCTATTACATAGAATCCGGACTTGTGGGCATAGTCGCGTGTTTCGTTTGTTACTATGGCTGTGGCAATTGCTCCCTGGTATTTTCTTTTATCGTTCATGGCATCTGCGATACGGCGTAAAAGTTCCATACGGGTTATATGGTCAGTCACATCCTGCATGCGCAATTTTGATTTAACTTCTATAGCCATAAAAATTTCGCTGTTTTCCAGAATAATATCAACTTCTGTTAAATATTTTTTTGTTATGGGATCTGCAAACAAGCGACCTTTGGGGGAAATCCCATAAAAGCCAAAACCAAGGTCATTGAATTTTTCCACAATACCGGGAGCAACAAGATGTTCGGCAAGTTCTCCGAAACTGTTACCCAGTTTGCCTATCTGCTTGCTAACTTCCTTAACGATCCGGTCAGTTTCTTGAATTTTCTGATCAGTTTCCTTCATTTGCTCTCTGTTTTCCATCAGAGCAGCCCAGACTTTTTCAAAAGTTAGAGGTTCGCTTTGTAGTTCCTGCATAATATGCTCCTTATTTAAAATACTCTACATTTGTATAGCTGTCAACAAAAGTGTCGAAGCTATAACTTTATAACCTAGCAAAAGGGATGGTTGCTTTAAAAATTAAAAAAATATTTTTGATATGATTGCCAGCTTTTTTACCCTCTGCTACTTTACTTTTTTAACCAATTCTACTTTGCTTTTTTACCCAATCCTATTTTACCTTTTTAACCAATTCTACTTTACTTTTTTGCCCATATGAGCTATACTCATAAAGAGGGTAAAAATGCAAAAAGAAATCCCAAGATGGCAAGCAGAAGGGATAAAAAAAGCACTAAAAAGCCGTCGTGTAGTAGTTTTAACAGGGGGAAGGCAAACCGGCAAAACAACGTTGCTGAACCAGGTTCTTAAAAAAGATAGTGTTTTATTATCTTTGGATGATGACAATTTATTAAAGTTTGCAAAAGAAGATCCAAAGGGGTTTATAAAACATTCCACCGGTACTATGTTTATAGACGAAGTACAAAAAGCTCCAAACCTTATACCCGAAATCAAAATGGCTGTAGATAAAAATAACAGAGTGGGTCAGTATTGCTTAACAGGTTCGGCAAATATTCAAACATTGCCAATAATAACCGATAGCATGGCTGGCCGTAACAAGCGGATTAGACTGCGTCCATTGACAATAGGTGAACTCATGAACCGTTCACCAAAATTTTTAAAACATTCGTTTAATATGGATTTTCCCAGGAAAATTGAAGGATATGATAAAGAGCAGATTTTTGATTTTGCGTTTCGTGGCGGTTATCCCGAAGCTGTTAAATTGAAAACTCAAAAAGAGAGAAAAGAGTGGTACAAAGATTACAGTTCTGATCTCTTAAACAGGGATTTAAAAGATTTAATGAATATCAGGCGACAAAATAATTTAAAAGAACTGGTTTTGGTTTTAGCAGGTTGGTCCGGAAAATTTATGGATGCTGCGAAAATAGGCGCTGGAATGGCGATTTCCAAACAAACATTAGATGCATATATAAACGCGCTTGAGTCTTTGTTTATTTTTGAAAGAGTTAATCCCTGGGTCCGTACAGATTATGACCGTGTTGGGAAAAGTTCAAAAATATACGCTAGTGATACAGGCTTTATGACATCCATCTTGGGCTGGAATAAAGATGATATAATGAGAGACTCGGACCGCAGCGGCAAATTAATGGAAACTTTTATTTTTCAGGAATTGGCAGCTCAAATCGATTTGGACAGTGACTATAATTTATTTCAATATAGGGATTACAAAAAACATGAAGTTGACTTTTTAATAGAGCGCGATGATGGAGCTATGGTTGGGATAGAAGTTAAAGCCAGCCACAGTGTATCCAGGGAAGATTTTGCACCGCAAATATGGTTTAGAGAAAACATAATCAAGGGAAAAACATCATACATTGCTTTAGTTCTTTATTCCGGCGAATATACTTTATCTTTTGGCGATGGGTTGCTTGCTGTACCAGCAGCAGCTTTATGGATGAAATAATAAAGGGGATTATCACCACTCACGGGGTAACGGAGTGTTTCGCAAATGCATATTCGAAATTTTTAATTACTGGTTTATTTGCTGGTCTTTTCGTCTATTTTTCCAAGCAGCTTGCTAATTTTAAGCTTCAAAACATCTACGCCTACTTCTTCGGGCAAAAAGTCCGCAAGCCCTTTTATATAACTAAATGTATTTTCCAGTTGGCCTTTTGTAACAATTTCGTTGTCTTCTTTTACGCTGTCTCTTCTGTCCTGAATGCTTCTTCTATCTTCGGTTCTTCTGTCTCTATCTTCTCTTCTATCTGTATTGGATCGTTTTTCAGGCAGCGCTATTTTTTCTTCCGGCTCCCCTTCTTCTTCGCCTTCGTCGTTTTCGGCAAGAGTATCGAGAAGCCCTTTGTTTCCATTAAGTTTACGTTTTAGTGTTGCAACTTTAAGTTTCATTACGCTGCTTTCATACTTATCTTTTCTTCCTTCGGTAAGAAAATCTGTAAGTCCTTCGAGGCTATCAAGCAAGCCGGCAATATCTGTATTTACATACTCGGTTTCATCTTTAAGGTTTGGAACAGGTTCTCCTTCAGGTTCTTCTACTCCATCGTATTTTTTAAGCATATCTTCCTGATTGTTATCGGCTTGCTGCTGAGGGGGCGCAGGTTGTCTTGCCAAAGGCGCTTCTGCAGGAGGCATTGAAGGGGGCTGCGATTGCGGCTGCGGAGCAGCAGGCATCTGAGGAGGAGCTTGAGGAAAAGAAGGGGCCGGCATAGAGGGCATGGGAATATTAATAGGCGGCATGGGAAACGGCCGCGGAGGAAAAAACTGAGGCATATCTTTTCCGTATTTTTCAATAATCTCTTTTTCTATTTTATCTTTTGCTTCTTCATAGAGGCCAATCTCTTTATCTTCATCATCTAAATTTTCATCCTCATTTAGAATACGCATCTCTTCTTCTTCGTTTATTTCTATAACAGGCTCTATTCCCCCAATATCGAGTATAGGAACTTGTTCATCATTTAGCCCTTCTATGGCTCCGACAAGAAAACTCATTGCATCTTGCGGCGCAATTTTGTCCTGCTCGCTTTTTACATATTCTTTTACAAATCCCGAAAGCCTCTCTTCCATTCTTTCGTTATTCAAAATCTCGTAAGATTTTGATGCTTCTTCAAATAACTCTATCCCTTTACTTAAGGAAGATATATCGATCTGGGAATCATCTTCCCCCATCTTTCCAAGAAACTGATTGGAGTATTCAAGAGCTTTTTCTGTTTGCCCGGTTTTTTTATAAATATCTGTATATTCTGTTATTGTATCGTTATAATATTTATAATCCCCTTTTAGAGAATCCAATACAGAAATAGCATCCTCAAATTTTTCCTGCTCTTTAAGGACTTTTGCAAGCTCAATCGAAACTTTAAGATTTCCTTTATTTAGAGAGAGAATATCTTTGAATTCATTTTCTGCTTTTTTGAGATCTCCCTTTTGCCTGTAAAGTTCTGCTTTAGCGTTTTTAAGAGGAATATTTCCAGGTTCAAGGGCATCTGCTTTTTCAATATACTTTGTTGCTTCTTCGGATTTTCCTTTCTTTATACTTAAAAGCGCTTTAAGGGCAAACGCAGCAGAATTGCCTTTGCTCTCACTTTTTATTGAATGATCTATTATTTTCTCAGCATCATCAAATTCACCCTGCTCAAAATAGACGTGCGCTTTCTGGATTTTTATCTCTTCATCTTTGGGGTTTATTGTTTCGATCCTGCTTAGTTCTTTTAACGCATTATCAAAATCACCTGTTTCCCTGTACAGGGCGCTAAGGTTTAGCGAAGCTTTTATATATTCTGGATTTTGGGAAATTGCCTCTTTGTAATACTCTTTTGCTTTTTTTTCTTCTCCAACAGATTCGTATGTAGCGGCAATATTATTTTTAAGAACAGGATTATTTGGTTCAACATCAAGAGCATTGTTAAAAGTTTTTATTGCCTTTCCATGCTTGTTGGATTTATGGTATGCAATACCCAAATTATTAAGGCTGTCTACCCATAATGGTTGGGTTACAATAGAATGTTTATAGAATCCTATTGCTTCTTCGGATTTTCCCTGCAAATCTTTTACAACTCCAAGATTGTATAAAAGCCTGGGATGATTTTCATCGATAGCAAGCCCTTTATTTATTATCTCTTCTGCTTGCGCGAATTCTCCTTTTTCAATATATAGAGAACCAAGATTATTATAGACCTGAACAAATTCAGGTTGCAGCTTGATAGCTTCCAGAAATATTTTTTCTGCTTCTGTATAATTTTTTAACTGTTTGTATATATTGCCTAAATTATAATAAATATCTGCCCTGTCTTTTGCTAAAGAGAGAGCTTTCTGCAAGTATGAAGTAGCCTCATCCATATCGCCTTGTTGTTTATAGACAAGGCCTATGTTGCAGTAAATATCCGGATTTTCCGGAGCAATCTGCATGGCTTTTTCATAAGTATCCATAGCTTGCTGTTTCTTGTTTTTAAACAAGTATATATTGCCTAAAGTAAGATACAGGTTTTCTTTATCCGGATTTTCCGCTATTAGCCTTTTAAGAATATCTTCTGCTTCGTCATATTCTTTATGTTTTATAAGCGCAATAGCTTTTCCAAACAATGCCTCGTTATTCATTTTATATCTCCATATGTCTCAAGAGGCCTTGCGCTTACTTCAACAGAATAGTCTCCGCCTTCATTTACTATTACACTTCCATAACGGGGCGTTGATCTGCTGTATGAAACAACAGCAAAATAGTATATTCTGCCGTTTTCAAGATTGCGTATTATTATCTCGTTGTTTTTTCCGACATCTATTGGAGAAGTATTGTTATTTTTTTCAGACCCAAAATATTTTCCGGATCTTTCGCCAAAATATACATAATAGCCGTCAATATCCGGATCTATAACTTCCGACCATTTAAGCCTTACGCTGCTGTTTCCCGGTTCTGCCCTTACAACTCTTGGCGGAGGCGGTGAGCTTTTTTGATCAAATTTTATATTGATTCTCGAAACAGAAGGAGATACGCTTTTTTCACCATCAGAATAAAGCACAGCTTTAATACGTAAAAAACGCCCCCCTCTTTCGCTAAGCAACCCTGAACCTGGCGCGATTTTTTTCCATTCCGGACTATCCTCCATAATGGCTTGCCTGGAATCGCTAAGATAATAGTAATATAAAATATCTGTACCTATAGGAATTATGTTTTTTGCTTCAAAGCCAATAAGCGTAGATTTGCTGTTCCCCAGATCTACAGGTTCCGATATATAAACTCCTGTATGAGCTCCCAGCAACGGCAGCATATTATTATTGATCCACTCAAGCTTAAAACGGAATTCATCGATCAAGCCTGTAAAGTTATTTCCTATTACAATTCTCCCTCTGGTCCCTGAGTATAAAGGATAAACCTGCCCAGCCTCTCTTTCGGATGTTGTGGCATATATAACAGATTCCGGTTTAGCATCAATAAGATATTCCATTAAACCTGTTGTAGAATCATATCTGAGTAAATGGTGCGTCCACACGCCTGGTATAAGCTGTCTTTCGCTTGATATTTTTACTTCGAATTCTTTGGAGCCCGGTGGGATAAAAAAGTTTTTTATGGTCCAGACTGTTTTTCTGTTTTCAATATGGCACCTGAAAAGCTGCGAAATAAAACCATTGCCTATATCTGCAAAACCATCAACAAAAAAAATCGTTTCTCCATCAGTATAATTTTGTCCGTAGACCCAAAATTCTATACTAAAATCATCTGAATAAATTCTTCCGGGAAAAAATCCCCTTCCATTGCGGTCAAGAACAATACTGTTTGTTTCTTTATTAAACAGCGCTGCTCCTGCGCCAAACTTTTTTCGGCCTTCGGATATGGAAACTTTATTTTCTATTAGTCTAAAATTGCCTGTAACATCAACTATAGGTAGAGAGTTAAAATGGAGAAGAAGTTCTGTGGAATTATCCAGCGCGTATTCGCCGTTTTGAATAAAAAGGGAGTTTTCACCAGCTTCATTTTGATTGATCTCTATGTTTTTCAATAGAAGGGGCTGCCAATTATCTCCGCCAAGAATATATTCCCTTTCAATTGAATAGAGAGGAACTATAATAATAAACAGAAAAACTACTATTCTTTTCATTAATATCAAATTTTCTTTTATAATTTATAAATTTAAGAGACTGTATTATAATAATATCGGTAAAAAATGAAAAATTCAAAAGAAAATAGAGCTAACCTTGAAGAAAGAGTAAAAGAATTGCCCGAAACTCCCGGCGTATATATCATGAAAAACCAGAAGCAAGAGGTAATATATGTTGGAAAAGCGAAAAATTTACATAGCAGGGTAAGGTCTTATTTCTTAAAATCAGCAAATAAAGAACTCAAAACTTCCCATCTTGTAAAAAAGATC
>WRFK01000048.1 GCA_009778835.1 Spirochaetaceae bacterium | reverse complement strand
GCAGGCATCCCAATAATAAGATTATTATCCATAATAGTTATTCCTCTATAAATTCCAGTTTGTTGTTATTTATTTTTCTGTAATAACAGCTTGAGTGGGGCATATTGTTTTTCTTTTTAGCATGACACGCCCCTTTTCCTTCAGGTTTTACCAAAAAAAGAAGAGAATTTTGCTCGCAATTTATTCTTACTTCCACTATTTTAAGCATATCGCCGGAAGTCATCCCTTTTTTCCAAAGTTCATTTCTGCTTCTGCTCCAATAAGTTGCATAACCGCTTCTTATTGTCTCCTCAAATGCAAGAAGATTTACAAAGGAAAGTATAAGGACCTCTTTGGTTTCTGCATCCTGGGTAACAACAGGTAATAGATTTTTTCCATCTTGTCCAAAATCAATTAAAAGCTCTTCTGTATATTCTTTGCTCATGATTCAACCTAAAGTTTATTGCTGTAATTAGTTAAAGGCTAGCACTGTTTTTGATTTTCTTCAAGTTTTGTTTGGTTTTTTTATTCTGCTATATCAATATTAAGATTGCCGATTGGCAGTTTATAATTTATTATAGAAGATAGAGTTGAGAAAAAACTATATTTATTATAATGTTGTTAATAAAATAATAATCAGGGTAAATATAATGAAACAAGAAGAAATTTTTTATAATACAGGCATTATACCTGTGATTAAAATTGATAAAGCAGAAAAAGCTCTTCCTCTTGCCGAGGCGCTTTTAAAAGCAGGGATACCAATAGCGGAAATTACATTCAGATCAGATGCTGCTGAAAAAGGAATTTCACTTCTTAAAAAAAATATGAAAGAAATTCTTGTTGGTGCAGGAACTGTTTTAACATCTGACCAGCTTGAAAGAGCAATTGGGGCAGGCGCTGATTTTATTGTTACTCCCGGTTATAATCCTGATATTGTAGAAAATGCTCTTGCCTTAAATAAATTAATATATCCCGGTGTTAATAGCCCTTCCCAGGTTGAAATAGCTCTTTCAAAAGGGCTTAAAGTGCTTAAGTTTTTTCCTGCGGAAGTTTCAGGCGGAATAGCAATGATGAAAGCATTGCAGCCTGTTTATAATGTAAAGTTCATACCTACCGGAGGGATAAATTTAGGTAATATAATTAAGTATCTTGAATGTAAAAATGTTGTTGCCTGCGGAGGGACATGGATGGTAAGTCCCGAGCTTATTGAAAATGAAAATTATGATGAGGTATATAGGCTTTCAAAAGAAGCTGTTGATGTAATATCCCAATTACGCAGCAGTAATGGAAAATAGGAGGAATAGATCATGAAGGTAGTTACTTTTGGAGAAATAATGTTGCGGCTTAAATCGCCTGGCTTTGAAAGATTTTTGCAGTCACCTATGCTTGAAGCAACATTTGGAGGCGGCGAAGCAAATGTTGCTGTTTCTCTTGCCTGCCTTGGAATAAATTCTTCTTATGTAACAGCTGTTCCGGATAATCCAATAGGCCGGGCATGTATCGGGGAGCTTAGCAGGTATGGTGTTGATACCTCAAAGGTTCTAAAAACAGGCAAAAGGCTTGGAACATATTATCTTGAACAGGGAGCCTGCCAGAGATCTTCTGTAGTAATATATGATAGGGAACATTCATCTGTTTCCGAAACAACTGCAGAACAGTATGATTGGGAAAAAATATTTGAAGATGTTTCATGGTTCCATATATCGGGAATTACTCCCGCAATATCTGCCAATGCCGCAAATGTAACTATTGCTGCTGTTTCTTTTGCAAAAAATAAAGAAATACAGATTTCATGCGACCTTAACTACAGGAGCAAGCTTTGGAAGTATGGCAAAAAAGCTCCCGAGGTTATGAGCGAAGTTATGAAATATGTAGATGTTGCAATAGGTAACGAAGAAGACTGCCAAAAATCTTTGGGAATAGAAACTAAAATATTGCCGAATACTGCCGGGTTTAACGAAGATGCCTATAAAGAGATAACAGAAAAAGTTCTTTCCACATATCCTAATTTGAAAAAAGTGGCAATAACATTAAGACAAAGCAATTCGGCAGATATTAATGGCTGGTCTGCTGTTCTAAATAATAGAAAAGAATATTTAAAATCAGTACGCTATGATATTAACGATGTTGTAGACAGGGTAGGCAGCGGCGATGCTTTTGCTTCAGGGCTAATTTACGGTTTCCATAAATATGGAGGCGATAAAGAAGCTCTTAATTTTGCTATTGCGGCATCATGTTTAAAACATTCAGTCCCGGGAGATCTTCCTCTTATTACCGAAACCGAAGTATTAGGGCTTCTTAAATCCGGCGGAAGCGGCAGAGTCCAGAGATAGCAGATAACGTCGGCTATAATTTTCTTTCCACTATCCCCATTATATTATACACAAGCCTTGCTGCTGCAAATTCCGAAGCATGAATAGCGCAGGGCGCAAGCTCAACAACATCAAAGCCTATTATTCTTCTTTGCGCTGCAACAGACTCAATAATAGATAAAACCTGATACCATCCCAGTCCGCCGGGTTCCGGAGTTCCTGTTGCGGGAAAAACAGAAATATCAAAACCATCTACATCTATTGTTAAATAAATATTTTCCGGAAAATCATCCGGCAAATTGATTTTGTTGATGCTTTCGGTAACTGCCTGATATGCATCTATATAATTTATTTTATTAATATTATTTTTGCGTAAATCAAGTTCTTCAAGTGAAATACTCCTTACTCCAACCTGAAAGATCGGGAACCCAAGATCAAATGCGCGGCGCATAACACACGCATGGCTTAATCTGCTCCCTCTATATTCGTCCCGCAGATCTCCGTGCGCATCAAACTGGATTATTCCTGTTTTCCCTTTGTATGGCGATCTATCGCTGTTTATTGCCCTGAACGCGCCTAAAGAAACTGTATGTTCTCCTCCCAACACTATTGGTATATGCTTTTCTGAAAGAGAATCAAAAACTTCTTTTTCTATTGCTTTAAGAAATTGTTCTGCATCATTGTTGGCATTTTTTTCATCCATGAAGTTTAAATATTTTGTAAATATTCCTCTATCTCCGGGAACTGAAAAACCATCCCATTTTTCAAGTTGCTGCGATGCTTCTATAATTGCAATAGGGCCATTTGCAGTCCCCTTTCCATAAGAGACGCTTTCTTCAAGAGGCGCAGGAATAATATGAAATAGCGAATCCTCGGATGCTGAAAAAAATTCCGAACCCATAAATTGTTTCATCATGACAACCTCTCTTTAAAATCATTATATCCGAATTTCCGTATAACTTTATATTCCCCATATTTTGTTCTTGCTGCAACAATAGAGGGGAGTGGGACTCCGTTGAAAGTTGTGGTTTTTACCATTGAATAGTGCGCCATATCTGTAAACACAAGCTTGTCGCCTGGTTTTAGTTCTTTATCAAAAGAATAGCTGCCAATTATATCTCCGGCTAAACAGGAGCACCCTCCGACAGTATATGTATATTTTTTTTCCTCAGGCAAACCTGATCCTATTATCATTGGTCTGTACGGCATTTCAAGAACATCGGGCATATGTGTTGATGCAGAAGCATCCAGTATTGCAATATAATCTCCGTTATGCACTATATCGACAACAGTAGCAACAAAGACGCCTGTGTTAAGCGCAATAGCTTCTCCGGGTTCAAGAAAAACTTCGATATTATTGTAGCGGTTTTTAAAATCTGTAATTATTTTGCACAAAAGCTCTATATCGTAATCATCTCTGGTAATATGATGACCTCCGCCGAAGTTGACCCACTTTATTCTGTTAAAGAATTTTCCAAACTGTTTTTCAATAGCTGCCAGGGTGCGCTCAAGAGAATCTGCATTTTTTTCGCACAATGTATGAAAATGAATTCCGGAGATATTCTCGAGTTGATCCTCTTCGAAGTTTTCAATTGTTACTCCAAGTCTTGAGCCTTGCCTGCATGGGTCGTAAATAGCTACTTCTGTTTCGCTATGCTGTGGGTTTACCCTTATTCCGACACTTATATCTTTATTGCTTTTTTTAATTACTGGAAGAAATTTTTTAAGCTGGTTAAATGAATTAAATACAATATGATTTGAAATCTCTGCGATTTCTTCAAATTCCTCTTCTTTATAAGCAGGAGAGTATGTGTGTACCTCTTTTCCAAACTCCTCTTTTCCAAGTTTTGCCTCATGCAGTCCGCTTGCGCAAACTCCCGCAAGGTACTGCTTTATCAATGGATAAAAGTGAAACATTGCAAAACCTTTTTGCGCAAGAAGTATTTTGCAGCCTGTTCTCTTTTGGATAGAGTCAAGAATTTTAAGATTTGTTTCAAGATCATCTATATCCACAACAAATGATGGAGAAGGACATTTGCGAGGATCTATGTTGTTATAAATATTTCTTTCCATGGCAGGCCATACTTGTTAAGGTCATCCATGAATGGATCTGGATCAAACTGTTCCATGTTAAAAACACCATTCCCTTTCCATTTTCCTGTAAGCATCATTTTTGCTCCTATCATTGCAGGAACACCTGTAGTGTAGGAAATAGCCTGTGATTGTACTTCCTTGTAGGCTGCCTCATGATCGCAAATATTATAGACAAAATATTCTACTTCTTTTCTTTCTTTTATACCTTTTATAAGGCATCCTATACATGTTCTCCCTTTTGTAAGAGGTCCAAGCGATGCAGGATCCGGAAGAAGGGCTTTTAGAAACTGGAGCGGAATAATTTCCTGGCCATTATATATAACAGGATCAATTCTTGTCATCCCTACATTTTCAAGCACTTTTAGGTGGTTAAGATAATTATCTGAAAATGTCATCCAGAATCTGGCTCTTTTTATTGTTGGTATATGTTTTACAAGAGATTCAAGTTCTTCATGATACATAAGATATATTTTCATTGGCCCTATTCCCTCCGGAAAATCATATATCTTGTTTACAGAAAGAGGATCTGTCTCTTTCCATTCTCCATTTACATAATATTTTCCGCGGGCAGAAACTTCCCTTATATTTATCTCAGGATTAAAATTAGTAGCAAATGGCTGACCATGGCTTCCTGCGTTGCAGTCAATAATATCAAGTTCATGAATTTCATCAAAATGATGTTTTAGAGCGTATGCTGTGTATACATTTGTAACACCGGGGTCAAAGCCGCTTCCAAGAAGAGCCATTATCCCTTTCTCTTTAAATTTATCTATATAGTCCCACTGCCATTTATAACAAAATTTTGCCTCGTCTTTTGGCTCATAGTTTGCTGTATCCAGATAGTTTATCCCTGTTTCAAGGCATGCATCCATAATTGTAAGATCCTGATATGGTAGAGCGACATTTATTAACATATCTGGTTTGTGTTTTTTTATAAGAGCAACAAGCTGAGGCACATTTTCCGCATCTACCTGCGCTGTTGTTATGGGCCGATTAAGCTGAGAAGCGATTTTTTTACATTTTTCTTCGTTTCTGCTTGCAAGAACTATATCTTTAAAGACTTCCGGAATTTGCGCGCATTTATGAACAACAACCTGGCTTACGCCACCGGCGCCTATTATAAGAACTTTTGACATCTGTTACTCCTTGGAATAGAACGCATACAACATATATATTATAGAAAATATAAGACATTTTTCATGAAAATTATATCAGAGGAAAGTCTTTGGTTTCAAGAATAAATCAGCTCACTATAGTATAAATAGAATTTTAATGTTTTTGCCTAATTCTATTGTGCATTTTTTATTTTTTAAATAATATCTTGAAAAATAATGTCTAAACATACCTAAAAATATAATAGGCATAAAGCAGGTAAATGGAGAAGATTAATATAGAAAATGAAAAAAAGAACAGGAATAAATAGCTGGAGCATAAAAAGTTCTGCCGAGATGTACGGTATTGAAAACTGGGGAGCAAAATTCTTTAGCATAAATAAGGATGGAGAGGTTACGGTTCTGCTTAGAAAAGGGGATTCTTTGGAACCTGTGAGCCTTTACCAGATTATAAAAGGTCTTGAGGAAAGAGGCATTACTATGCCCGTTCTCATGCATTTTCCTGATCTTATATTTAACCGTATTGACAGAATAAACAGAAGCTTTAGCGATGCAATAGAAGAATATGGTTATAATGGGTATTACAGGGGCGTTTATCCAATAAAAGTTAATCAGCAACAGCATGTTGTTGAAGAGATGGTAAGATTTGGGGCTTCTTACCATTACGGACTTGAGGCCGGAAGCAAACCAGAGCTTATGGTCGCTATTTCATCAATAAAATCAAAAGAACCTCTTATAATCTGCAATGGATATAAAGATGAAGAATTTATAGATCTTGCTCTTTACGGCACAAAACTTGGCCTTAATATTTTTTTGGTTATTGAAAGGCCCAGCGAAGCCAATACTATTGTTTCAAGAGCAAGAAAAATCGGAGTAAACCCAAATATCGGGATAAGGGCAAAGCTTTCTTCTTCTGCAGGGGGAAAATGGGCAGAATCTACAGGCGCTCATTCTGTATTCGGGCTTACAGCTTCTCAGTTGATCGATGTTATAGATTTTTTAAAACAGGAAGAAATGATAGATTGCCTGAAATTCCTTCATTATCATATGGGTTCACAAATTCCGGATATCAGAGACATAAGGGAAGCTGCAGGAGAAGCAGCAAGAATATACATAAGCATGGTAAGGGAAGATGCTCCTATGGAATACCTCGATATAGGCGGCGGTCTTGCTATTGATTATGATGGGTCAAAAACCAGTTTTGAAGGCAGTAAGAACTATTCTATGGAAGAGTACTGCAGAACAGTAATAGATCTTTTAAAAGAAGCATTTGATGATGCCGGCGTAAAACACCCGAATATTGTATCGGAATCTGGCCGAGCTGTTACTGCATATTCATCTGTTCTTGTTTTTAATATTCTTGATGTAAACAGCCTGATCCCCGAGAATGGGTCTCCCGATATACCTGAAAATTCACATGAAAATATTATAAATTTGAAAGAAATATTGGATGTAATGAATATAAAAAATATTCAGGAGCATTACCACGATGCTATTTTCTACAGGGATGAGCTTCGCAATCTTTTCCAGATTGGAAAGGTAACGTTACGGGAAAGGGCAGTTGCCGAAGAACTTTTCTGGAGAGTTATTAAAAAAATTTCCATTCTTGCAGAAGATCTTAAATATATTCCCGAAGAGATGAAAATGCTTGAATCGATTATGGCGGATATTTACTATGGGAATTTCAGCCTTTTTCAATCATTACCTGACTGCTGGGCTATTGATCAGCTTTTTCCTGTTATGCCTATTCACAGGCTTAAAGAACAGCCGACAAATCATGCTATAATTTCCGATACCACATGCGACTGTGACGGTAAAATAGATAAATTTATCGGTCTTTATGATATTAAAAAGAGTATAATGCTTCATAGATTAAAAAAAGATCAAGATTATGTAATAGGAGTTTTTCTTGTAGGAGCTTACCAGGAAACTTTGGGAGATCTCCATAATCTTTTTGGAGATACTCATATAATCGGTATTGTGCTGGATGAAGACGGAGAAATAGAACTTACAAGAGAAATAAATGGAGACTCTGTTTCGGATGTATTAAGTTATGTTGAATATGATCCTCAGCTTTTGCTTGAACACATAAGAACTCTTGTGGAATTAGGTGTAAAAGAGAAAAGAGTTACTGTAAAGCAGAGAAAAGAGATAATGTCTGCTTTTGAAGAAGGGATGAGGGGATACACCTACTTTGAACTTTAGCAGGTCTCCGCGACCAGTTCCAATGCAGGTCAATAGTCCGGCTTAAGTCATACCGGCAGCCGGTATCCAAAAGACCGTTAAAGAAACGAGCTACTTTTTACCCATTTTTATGGATATTGGTTTTGCGCGCCATATTTCTTTATTATATTCCGCTATAGTTCTATCGCTTGAAAATTTTCCTGACCCTGCAACATTGAAAATTGATTTTTTTGTCCATATTTTTTTATCGGAAAATTCTTTTTCAACTTGTCTGTGTGCTTCCATATAGCTTTCATAATCCGCAAAAAGCATATAATGATCCCTGCCAAGCAAAGAATTTGTTATTGGCTCAAAAAGATCTCTTTCATTTTTTGAAAAAAAGCCGGAAGCTATCTTGTCTATTGCTTTTTTTAGACTACCTATTGAATTGTAATAATCATAAGGATGGTATCCTTTATTTCTTAGTTGATTTATTTCCACACTGTCACAGCCAAATATAAATATGTTTTCTTTTCCAACTTCTTCAAGAATTTCAATATTCGCTCCATCAAGAGTTCCTATTGTAAGCGCTCCATTTAACGCAAATTTCATATTGCCTGTACCCGAAGCTTCTGTACCTGCTGTTGAAATCTGCTCCGACAGATTCGCAGCCGGAATGATTTTTTCAGCAAGGCTTACTCCGTAATTTGCCAGAAAGACAATTTTAAGCTTTTCCTCTATTGTCTTGTCATTATTTATTGTCTCTGCAATGGAGTTAATAAGTTTAATTATTATTTTTGCCATATAGTAACCTGGCGCTGCTTTTCCTCCGAATATAATAGTTCTTTTACACTCTATTGCTTTTGGATTTTCTTTTAAAATATTATAAAGCGATATAGCATGAAGCACATTTAAGAGTTGCCTTTTATATTCATGCAATCTTTTAATCTGGCAGTCAAAAATGGACTGTGGATCAACCTTGATTCCGTTAGCTTTATAAATATAATCCGAAAAATGTTGTTTATTTTCAAGTTTTACTTTTTCCCATTTATCAAGGAAGCTGCTATCTTTTGTAAATGGAATAAGGTCCTTTAGCTTATACAAATCTGTAACCCATCCATCACCTATAGCTTCTGTTATAAGATTTGAAAGAGCAGGGTTACATACAGCAAGCCATCTTCTTGGAGTTATCCCATTTGTTTTATTATTGAATTTGCGGGGCCATATTGAGTAAAAATCCTTAAAAAGGGTATCTTTAATAATGTCTGAATGAAGAGCAGAGACTCCATTTACAGAGTGGCTGCCTACTATTGCGAGATTTGCCATCGAAACTTTTTTATCATCTCCTTCTTCAATAATAGACATTCTTTTTAAAATATCGTTATTCTTTGGATATTTTTTTGCAACTTCATTTAAAAATTTTGAATTGATCTCGTATATTATTTTCATATGTCTCGGCAATACTTTTGCAAGTAGCTCTGTAGGCCATTTCTCAAGGGCTTCGGGAAGAATTGTATGGTTTGTATACGCAAATGTTTTTACTGTAATTCCCCAGCTTTCATCCCATGCGAGTTTTTCAATATCAACAAGAAGTCTCATAAGTTCTGCTATGGCTATTGCCGGGTGAGTATCGTTGAGCTGGATCGCAGTTTTTTCCGAAAAATGGGAAAAATCTTTTCCATATGTTTTT
>WRFK01000047.1 GCA_009778835.1 Spirochaetaceae bacterium | reverse complement strand
TCTTGTTTCGTTGTTCTGTTGTATAAGTCCTGGTTTTTTAATTAGGAGGTACATATAGTTAACAAATATTTAAGATTTTATTATCAACTACTTGACTCGGGAGGCATTCATATCAGTATACCACGGCTTTGCTCATTTTTCAATTTGTATCTGAGAGATTAAGCGAAGCTCTAAAAGATAAAATAGCGTTCTAAAAAATGGTTAATATAAGAGAGGCGTAGATGTTCCTGTATATAATTCTAGCTTTTTAGAATTTGCAGGATAAAGCATTTTAGGTATTGCGTCTCGGGTGATGCCATAAGGATTGGATGATCGCGGCTTTGTGTTCGCGCTTCGATTTGCCGGATCCTGCAATGCACATCCCGGCTGGCGCTTGCGAGCATGGAGAAAAATGCTTCGGGAAGAACATGGTGGGAGCAGGAGCAGGTGATTAAAAACCCTCCATCCCTAAGCAGCTTCATTGCCCTCAGATTTATCTCTTTGTACCCGCGCAGCGCGTTGCCTGCTGCTGAGCGTGTCTTGGTGAATGCCGGGGGATCAAGAATGATCATATCGTAAAGCGCTCCTGAGTCCTGCTCCGAACGAAGCAGGTCAAATACATTGGCCTCGCGCCATTCGATATTCAGATTGTTAAGAGCAGCATTTTCAGCAGCGATTTTGCATGCATGATCTGACACATCCACTCCGACTACGTCGCTTGCGCCGTACTTGGCAGCATGGAGCGCAAATGACCCGGTGTGGGTAAAGCAGTCCAGCACTCTGGCTCCTGCGACAAAGGGGGCGATCGCAGCTCTGTTTTCTTTTTGATCAAGAAAATAGCCGGTCTTTTGCCCTTGCTTGACATCTACCAAAAAGCGCAAATTGTTTTCAAAGAACTCGACCTTATCGGGCACATCTCCGCGTAAAAGACCGGTTTGCAGAGCAAGCCCTTCCAGTTCCCGAACAGGCACATCATTGCGCTCCCATACCCCGCGGGGGTGCAGAGCATCACACAGAGCATCTACGATTGTCTGCTTGAAAGGCTCAATGCCCAAAGCAAGCGACTGGATTACGATAATATCTGCGAAGCTGTCAGCGATAAAGGCAGGCAATCCATCTGATTCAGCGAAAATCAATCTGCAGGATTTAAGATCTGCGAAGCATTGGCGGTAATCCAAAGCGCGCTGCACGCGGCTTCGAATAAAATTTTCATCTATGGGTTCGTCTTTCCATGTTAAGATGCGAAGCGCTATTTGAGAGAGCGGGTTATACATGGCTTTGGCAAGAAATTGACCGTTATCTGCGACTACGTCTACAATATCTCCATTTGTGTATTTGCCGCTTATCTTTGCAATGTCGCTGCGGAATATCCATGGGTGGCCGCTTAGCGCGCGTTTTTGTTTTCCTTTATGTAGTATTGCTTTTGCCATAGTCATTAACCCCTTTGTTTAAAAATAGTATATGGGATAACCTGGCGTTTGTAAAGGAAGGGTGACTGATACTGTAGCTGTCATTTTATTGGTAAAGAGTGAAGCAAAAACACATCTTTGCAGTAAATAGGTATATCTTTCCGGTTTTTATATTAACCCAATATTTTTATGTTTCAATTAACAGAAGATGAGTTTAATTCTTTGAGGCGCCAATTTGGCACCTCAAAAGCGGGAAAAGGTGGAAGGCGTTATTTACCTTATGTTTTCACAGAACATGGTGTTCTTATGCTGTCAAGTGTATTAAACAGTAAAAAAGCTATAAGCATAAATATTGAAATAATGATAACCTTTATTAAAATGCGACAATATGTGTTTTCTCAAAGCGGAACAAATGAGCAAATCACCGAGTTGCGAAAGCTACTCATGCTTTATATTGAAAAAAATGATAAACGTGTAAATGAAATCATTATTGCCCTTAACAGTCTTATTGAACAGCCGCCAAAAACCAGAATGATTGGCTTCCGTACAGGAAAGTAACTTCATGCAAAAGAGCGATGGCTATCTAAAAGAAAATTTCTATTATTTCTTTTTCCTGCCTGTGCTGGAGTTTTATAAAAAGCGCTTGTGTTTCGCTGTTATATGTCCAGCCTGTATAATATCTCTCAAAATCAGGTGTAGAACTCCAGTTAACTCCGTAAAGTATCATTCTTGAAACCTGGGGAATTCCCTGTACAATAATATATTCTGTTTCATTGACAGGAAAAGTTGTTTCAATATTAAATTTATTATCTTCTGTTTTAACAATGTTGACACTCTCTGCGCATGTCGCAATCCATGTGCCAGGAGAAAAATAATTTATAAGAGTCATTATTGACGGCATATATTTAGCGCTTGGCAATGCAGGATAGAGATATTCAGGCTCAATTTTTCCTTCATATCTTTTTATATTTTTTTTATCTATATAAATATATTCCGGCAAAAACCCAGCTTCATCTGCTAGCAAAATTATAGAATGAGCCAGCATGTTGGCGATTCTTTCCAGTATCGGACGCTCTGTTATATCTGCAGCTTTTTTGAAAAGAGTTGCAACTTTGGCAGTGTAAAAAGATTCTGACCTGTCTCCTGTCATTATTATAAATAAACCTTTTTCATTTATGATAAGCCTGTTAAGTATTGTATCGATTATAGTATTGAATTTTTTTAATGATGTCTCTTTTTCCATATTGATAAAAACAAAATCAAGATAAGCTGAGGCAACGCCAATTACTGTTTTAATATCAGGAGATTCTATATTAAATTTTTCAGCCATTACAAAAAGTTCCTGAATTAAAGAATAGGGACCGCTGTTTACTATAATTTTAACAAGATCATCAATTAAAAAAACCGAAATATCATTGCGTCTTATTTTTGCTGTTATCTCTTGTATAATGGCAATATCCTGCTCCTGGCGATGGCTGTATGCAGGAAAAAGATTTCCATTTATAAGAGCTGTTTCCAGATATTTTGCGTCACTGTTTCTTGAGTCTGCAAGGCGGAATATCCACTGGTTTACTGCAACTGCCCTGCGCCTGACGAGTTCACTGCCAAGGGCAGATACAACTTCTTTTGAATATACAGGTTGCTTATTTTTATTAAACCATTTACCATCTTCGCGGTTAAATCTGTCAATTCGCCACCCTTTAAATGCATTATCAATAAACAACTGTTCCGCAATATCTTCATCATTGCTTTTTTGTAAAATATCCGTATTGTTTTTAGCAAGCCAGAATGTATTTGGATCTTCAAGCCCTTTTTCTGATTCAGAAATTGTTATTGCAAAATTGTTGCGGTAAGGAAGAAGGGAGATCTCTTTTTGTTTTATATCAATAGTTGAGTCATTTCCAACAGCAGTAAGAAAATAGATTGACCCATCAGTTTTATATCCAAAAATAGGAAAATTGGAAGATCTAAACAGGGTTCCTCTTTTATCAACATCAAAAGAAATTGATATTTTTTTTATTCCCCCATTAGCCCCGCCTGCGCCGGTGAAGGACGATGATTCCGGTTTTATTATAAAGCCGGTTTCTCTCCCTTTTTGAGTGGAAATATTTATTTTAAAATTATCTGTAAAAAAGAGATCAATGCTATTGCTGTTTTTCTGATACCCTGTAATAAAGAGCCTGGAAACTGTTCCGTTGCTGCTTTCTATTTTTAAAGGTGTTGAATTTGAAAAGCAAAACTTTATGCCATAAATAGTTACATCAAGTGATAAAATATTTTTTTCATGGTTTTTATTTGATGATTTTGCAGTTCCGGATAATGTTATATATAAATAGCTTTCTGAAAACTGCTTTTTTACTCCAAAATGCATATAGACAAGGAGTGAAATAATTAAAATATATAATGTAGGTATTATATAGTATTTTTTGCCAATCTTTTTTGCCATAGTCTTATTTTATCAACATGAGGATAAAAAAGCAACCTTGAGTAAAATTAGCATTATATTGTAATATTACTGGAATATTTAATCCAAATATAATAAATATATATCCCTATATAGTGCGGAGTATAAATGATAAAAAAGATATTTAAACTATTAATGAGTTTTTTTCTGATAATTATAATTTTGGGATGCGCAACAAAAACTACAGTTGAAAAAAAGCCTGCAGATAAGATTGCAGTATCTACTGTAGTATCTCCGGCAATAGATACTAAAGATGAGACTGTAATAGATAAAGAAGATACCCTTATTGAAAGAATTGCAATTGAAGCTGAAAGCGGAAATATGGATAAAGCCCTGCAAATATATGAAAAAGAGAACGGAAAAGACCCGCTTCTTTATGCTATTCTGCTGATCAAAAACCAAAGACTTGATGAAGCAGAGGCAGTGCTTTCTGAAATAATAAAAGAAGATGATTCAAATGTAACTGCATTATATTATAGCTCTCTTATTTACAATATCAGAGGCGACATAAATGGCGAGAAAAAGGTTCTTGAAAAAATAGCTACGATTGATCCGGATAATGTTGATACCAATATTTCATTGGGAAGAATTTATGCAAGAGAAAAAAGTTATAGTAAAGCTGAGTCTTATTTTAAAAACGTAGTATCTTCAAAAGGCTATATAGAAGATGCTGTTCTTGGTTATGGAATGGTTCTTCTTGCCCAGAAGAAAAACAAAGAAGCTCTTGAACAGTTTAATACTGTAATAGAAAATAGTCCGGATAATATGTTTGCTTATGTCCAGAGATCGCAGATAAAATCAAGTGATAATGATTTTAGGGGAGCAGAAAAAGATCTTGATGAAGCTGTAAGAATTGACTCTGATTATATATGGAACTACCTTGATAGGGGAAGGGCAAGGCTTTACGGTGGTAGGTATGGCTCTGCTGCAGAGGATTTCACAAAAGTTCTTTCGTATGATGATTCCATTTTTATAGCCTATATCCACAGGGCGCAGGCCAATGAATGGATGAAAAAAGATGATCTTGCACTGGCTGATTATAAAAAAGCATTGGAGATAAAGAGCGATTACAGAAGAGGTTTTGTCCCTTATGCGCTGCAGTTATATAGAAGCAAGCAGTGGAACGAGGCGGCAATTTATTTTATTAAAGCATATAATATAGATAAAAGTCCTGAATATTTATTACTTGGCGCAGCATCTCTTATAAGCTCGGGTGAAAAAGAGATGGCAAACAAACTTATCAGGGAGAATATGAATAAGATTCCGAAAGATGATCTGCTTTTTCATGTATCAAGATTGTATATTGATCCTCATTATGAAACAATTGTTTTGAATAAACTTAAAGATGAAGAAGACAGTTTTACAAAAATGAAAGGGATGTTTTATATTGCGGTATATTATGATACTTTTGGAAAGAATATGCTTAGTGAAAAATATTATACAGAGATTTTAGATTTGGGATTTATTGAATCATTGGAATATAGAGTAGCGAATTGGAAAGTTCAGTAGAAGCATTGATGTGGTGCTTACTTCGTCTCAGACGGAGATGAAGCGCTAAAGGAGAAAAATTTGTTAGTTACTGAAATCAGCGACACGATTACAAAAATAGAAATAGATGACAAAGAAATAATAATTATTGGGACAGCTCATGTTTCAAAAGAAAGCGCCGAAGAAGTTTCTCAAACAATACGTGAAGAAAAGCCGGACAATGTATGTGTAGAGATTGATGCCGCCCGTTATAAATCATTACAATCGCCCAATTCATGGAAAGATCTGGATATTTTCAAAGTTATAAAAAAGAAACAGGGTTTTCTTCTGCTTGCAAATCTTGCTCTTTCTTCGTTTCAGAAAAAAATAGGGAAATCTCTTGATATAAAACCCGGCGAAGAGATGAAAGCTGCAATCGATACAGCGCTATCCGAAGGTATCCCATTCACATTCGCAGACAGGGATATTCAGATCACTTTAAAAAAAGCCTGGAGAAAATCAAGCTTATGGGGCAAGAACAAGCTTTTTGCTGTTCTTTTCGGCAATGTCTTTTTTAGCGAGAAGATTTCAGATACCGATATTGAAAATATGAAAAAGAAAAGCGAACTTGACGGAATGATGAGTGAACTTGCAAACTTTCTTCCATCAATAAAAGAAGTTTTGATAGACGAAAGAGATAAGTTCCTTGCATCCAAAATATATACAGCCAGTGGGAAAAAAATCATAGCAGTTGTCGGAGCAGGGCATGTTCCTGGAATGATAAACTGGATAGAAAAGTTTAGTACAGGAGAAGATACTAATATTGATTCACTCAATGAAATCCCTCCTCCCAAGAAGATTTCAAAAATGCTTCCTTTTTTAATTCCTGTTGCTGTTATTGCTTTATTTGTTGCAGGATTTTTTAAATCCGGGATAGATACAAGTCTTACAATGATGATGTGGTGGGTCATTATTAACGGTTCTTTGGCAGCTTTAGGCTCGCTGATCGCAATGGCTCATCCGCTTACAATAATAGCTGCTTTTTTTGCAGCTCCCATTACAACCATGAATCCAACAATTGGTGTAGGTATGGTTACCGGCCTTCTTGAAACTGTTTTAAGAAAACCAAAAGTTGCAGATTTTGAAAAACTTTCCGAAGATATTGCATCGCTGAAAGGTTTTTGGAAAAACAGGATTACTCATATACTTATTGTGTTCTTCTTGTCTTCGATAGGAAGTATTATAGGAACATTTGTTGCTATTCCATATCTTACATCGCTGCTGTCGTAAGTTGTTGTTCCAATGAGAATGTTTTCCTCACCTGCATGACGGAGGCTGTGTCATCCTGATGAAAATCAGGATCTTTCCTGCATAGCCTTTTTTCTTCTATAAAAAATCCAACTGATTTTTTGAATCAACAAACAAATCTTCGCTGTAATTACTTCCAGAGATTTATCAATATCTCGAAACAAAAGGAATGTAGTGTGCGTATTGCGGGATTCTCCCGCTAGGATTAAAGCATTTACAGAAAAGGGTTTGTATGGTAAAACCAGATAAAAATAAGCGAAATATTGTTGCAGCATCTGCCAGTGAAAAGTGTTTTTTTGCTGATATTTCAAAGATATTGAGTGCAGGACGCAACAAAGTTTATGCCGCAGTTAACTCTGCCATGGTGGAGACATACTGGAACATCGGCAAGCGAATCGTTGAGCAGGAGCAGCAGGGAAAAGAACGTGCGAATTACGGCGAACAATTACTTGTCAATTTATCCCGTTATTTAAGTGATACTTTTGGCAGAGGTTTTTCTGAGGCTAATCTGTGGAATTTCAGGCAGTTTTACCTTATCTGGCCAAATAATGAGATTCTCTACACACTGTGTAGAGAATTGAGCTGGTCTCATATACGCCTGATTATGCGCCTTAACAGTGAAAAATCTCGTCAATACTATTTGAATGAAGCACGGGTACAGGGGTGGAGTGTCCGTGTTCTGGAACGTAATATCAGGACAGGCTATTTTAGGCGGTTATTATCATCACAAAAACTCACTTTGCCTGAAACAGAATCCGCAGATACTCTTACAAAAGAAGAGTTAATAAAAGACCCATATGTTCTTGAGTTCCTTGATTTGCCGGAAAATCCTTCTCCAAAAGAAAACAGCATTGAATCTGCAATAATCAGTCATTTGCAGAAATTCCTTCTTGAGATGGGCAGAGGGTTTTCCTTTGTCGATCGTCAGTTTCGTATCAGTTCTGAAACAACACACTTCTACATCGACCTTGTGTTTTACAATTATCTCTTAAAATGCTTTGTTGTTATTGATTTGAAAACACAAAAACTGAGCCATCAGGATATTGGACAGATGGATATGTATGTGCGTATGTTTGATAATCTGAAACGGGGCAGGGGCGATAACCCTACTATTGGCATTATTTTATGTACAGAAAAGGATGAAGTAATAGCAAAATATTCTGTTCTGGCAGAGAGCCGGCAAATTTTTGCGTCAAAGTACAAATTAATTCTTCCTAGTGAAGAAGAGCTAACGGCGGAGCTTGAACGGAATGCCTGTTATTTGCATGAGATGCGAGGTACAATGATCAGCGAGGTGAACGGTAAAAGGAAATAGAATAGCTAAGAGATGGTTACCTGGGTTTGAAGATGGGCAGCTTTTTTTGATAGCGCTGGGAATTGAGCAGTTCAGCTAGTAGGCTTCGAGATTTGGCATGTCAAATTTAAATTAAATGTGGTTTTATACCAGAACAGCGAACTTATTTAAACAAAATTTTTATGAGCTCGTTTATTGTCTCCGCTGTTATATGTTTATCTTTAGGTGATTTGCTATCAGTGTTTTCTTTTGAGGAATCCTCCAAAGAGGCTTTTGAAGAGTAAAACTCTTTTATGCCGCAACTTGAAGCAGATTTTAATCTTTTGCTAATGAATGGGACAGAGCGTATCTCTCCTGTAAGGCTCAATTCTCCTGCTGCGGCTGTTCCCTGATTTATTGGAATACCTGTGCGGCTTGAGTAGAGGGCAAGAGCTGCAGGAAGATCAACTCCAACCTCTTTTATTTTCATTCCACCTGCAACATTTATATAAATATCCTGATCAGAAAATCTTACCCCTGTTTGTTTTTCAAGAACAGCAGCAATCCTTGAAATTCTTGAACTGTCTATCCTGTCTGAAAAAACTCTTGAAAGCCCTCCCTTGGCAGGAACAGTAAGAGCCTGAATCTCAACAAGAAAAACTCTTGAACCTTCATGGATTGTTGCTATGCAGATTCCCGGAGGATTATTCTTTTCCCTGTGTATAAGAAAACTATTTTCCGGCGAAGTTATCTGCTGTAGTCCATTGCTCTTCATTTTAAAAAGAGCAAGTTCATCTATGGAGCCAAATCTGTTTTTTACAGCGCGCAATATCCGCATATCATTTTCAGAATGTTCAAAATATAAAACAGTATCTACCATGTGTTCTATTGATTTTGGCCCTGCGATTATACCTTCTTTAGTAACATGCGCAATTAAAAAAAGTGAAGCATCGGCTGACTTGATTATATCGATAAGTTCCTGGCAGCAATACTTTAGCTGGTTGATGGTTCCGGGAACCGAGCCTGCTTCCGGGGAAAAGAGAGTCTGTATTGAGTCAACAATCACTGTATCTGGTTTAAGGCTGTTGATTGTATCTTTTACAGTGTATAGATCGGAAGTAAAAATAAAAATAAGTTCTCCGCTCTCTTTTATATCAAGCCGGTCTGAGCGCAGCCGTATTTGAGGCTGTGATTCTTCTCCTGATATATAAAGAACTTTACTGGTATTTGATATTTTTTGAGCAAGCTGCATCATTAGAGTTGATTTTCCAATTCCGGGTTCTCCGCCAATGAGTATGACACTTCCGGAAACAATACCGCCGCCAAGGACTCTGTTTATCTCTTCTATGCCACAGTCTTTAAGTATTACTGTATTTTTATCTGATGCAATTTCTGCAATAGAAATAGCATGCTTTTTTGCTGATGAATTTTTTTTAGATGAATTGTGTTTGCTTCCGGGCGGAAGAGAGATTTCTGAAAAACTGTTCCACGAGAGGCAGGCAGGACATTTGCCTGCCCATTTTGCCTCTTCATGGCCGCATATATCGCATATATATCTTGTTTTCTCTTTTTGCATATTCTCTTTTACTTGAAGTCTATAAGTTCCAATTCAAATACTAGATATGCATTTCGTGGAATTA
>WRFK01000046.1 GCA_009778835.1 Spirochaetaceae bacterium | reverse complement strand
ATATGTGAAAATATTCAATAATGAGTATAAAAAGAGTTAAGAAAAATAAACTCAAATTAGTTTTGCTTTTGAGTATTATTATAATACCTTTGGTATTTGCCGGCATATTATTTATCGGAAGAATTGCTCCTTATTCTGTTATTCCCGATTCCTTTATTGCTTATGCGCATATCCCCAACCCTATAAACACGGCAGATAAACTGCTTGCGCATGAACCTTTTTCCGATATGCTGTTAACTCCATATTTCTCAAGTTCTCTTCCTGCTGTTTCCGCTATAAAAAGTAGCGGCATTTTGGAAAAAAAATTGGTGCGTTATGTTGGAAAAGGGGCATTGGAAGGGGCTTTGTTTTTTGATGGGAAATTTCTTGCAGCCTGGGATATTGGAATAGCATCTCATTTTATCCGTTTTTTTCCAAACATTGCAGGGAAGCTTGCAATTACGAATCTTCAGAAAGGAAAAAAAAGCAGGTTTGAATACAGAGTATCGGATGATAATGTAATTTTTATACAACCATATAAAAACCTTTTGATTATTTCAAATAATTTAAAACTTTTTGAATCTGTTTTTGATGGCACATCCCGCAATGCCAAGCCAGGAAGAAAATCACCGAAAATATTTGTCTCCAATAATTTTGATGCAGGGTTTCTTGTTGCTTCCGAATCTGTTGTTTCATGGATTTCCGCTTCAAGTCCAATGGCCGGTTCATTTTTAAAGCATATTGAATTTGCGGATTTTGCCGAAATGGGATTATCAATTATTGAGGACAAAATAGATTTTTCTATTATATCCCATGTCGCTTCTGGTAACGCAGATATTAATAAATTAATAACAAGAGATTCAAAGATGCCAACACTTATACAGCGCTTGCCTGCGATTACCCAATACAGCACTATTCTTTCTATTGGCTCTATAGAAGAACTTCTTAATGCTTCTATTGCTGTTTCACAAAAGATGCCTGTAAATTTAAGACAGATAGACAGGGCTTCCCGCATTTTTCTGGGAGTAGGGCTTGGCGATTTGCTCTTTTCGTGGACAGGAACAGAGTTTGCAATATTGGGAATTGAAGGAAGGGATTATCCTCTCTTTGTTTTACAAATTTCAGATGAACAAAAACGTAAAGAGGTATTTGAAAAACTTTCACCTGCTGCTGATGTGCCGGCTGCTAAGGCAAGCATCCCTGTTTCCCAAATTAAGTTGCCAGGTTTTCTTAACATGATCCTGAATATGTGGAATGTAAAAATATCTGCCCCTTACTATATTGTGCAGAATGAATTTTTATTTTTATCGGAATCTCCGGAAACCATTTTTTCTGCAATTGATTCAACACGCAAAGAAGATCTGCTGCTGGAAACAGAACTGTGGAAGTCTCTGTCAATGCCGGACGCTGATGCAGGTTCTTATAAATCTTCTTTGATGCTGTTTTATTCGCTTGATTGCATTCTCCCTTTTTTTATGAAGAGTAACGATATTTTTGAAGAAGCGCTTAAATTATACAGACATGGTTTGGCTAAGGTAAATATTACCGATGGTGTTCTTGAGGTTAAGTTGGCTGCTGTTAAGTGATTGAACTATTATTTTGCTTGCTGTTTGAGGCGATTATTTCAAGTTTTGGGAAGTTGCAAGGCAAAAAAGCAGTTTGACAACTCTGGTTTTATATAGTATTTTTTATACAAGTGGAAAATAATGGCAGACAAAATTCTATTCGTCCAATCAGCGTTCAAGCATGGATATATCCAAGAAGACATAGGAGTAACTATGCGCGATATGACTGATGAAGAATATGACGCCCTTGATGAGCATCTAACAAAAACTGTCCCAAAACTTGGTCCTAATGGAACAGGTTTTTTTTCACGCAAAGGTTTGCAGGTAGTTGTTCTTGATGAAAATACTGCGAAAATTCTCAATGCAAAAGCAATAGCCACGCGGCAAACCCCTTCTGAGATTATTGCTTCCATGCTTCGTAAAGATTTAACTATTACTAATACACAGATATAAAACAAACAGTCAGCAGTTATATCCAAAAGATTATTACGCTATCAATAATCTGCTGTATTTAGAATTTTAAAACGCCTTTGTATTGTGTTGCCATAGTTATCCACAACAGAAAGAAGGTGCATTCCGGGCTGTGGTCTTGTTTCCATTTCATGAAATACCTGCGTTGTTCCAAGAAAATTTTCATTAAGGTGCCAATGGATTGTTGCATTGCTATCTCTGTGCGCTGCCATAAATACTACCTGGCCAGGCCTTCCGTCAATTTCCACAGGAACATAAATTTGTGAGTTTTCTTCTGGATTAAAAAGCGCTAATGGGATCGATCTTGCGGAAACACCTTCAAGCAAAGGGAGTGTCTTGTAATCGAGATTCCACCTTTTATAATACCACTCTTCTGCCGGAGGCATTACAAACCATTTTTTTGTAACAGTTTTTTCTGCTCCGCTTTTTGTTAATACTACCTGCCTGTCCTGTTTTTCATTTAGCGTTACTATTTTACAGAATGGACATGGGTTATGATGCGGAGCATTGCGCGGTATGTCTGTGGTTTTGGTTGATTCGCAGTTTGCCCCTGCAGGAAAGCCGGAGAGAGAGCATACTTCAACAACTTTTAGGTTGCTAAAAGGCTTATCAAACCAATCAGAAGAACCCAAAAAAGAAAATATCTCAAAAAGCACAGGAGCTGCAGTTGTTGTACTGCGGAGTTCTGCTCTCCCTTCGCCTGTTGCGTTTCCAACCCATATTGCAACAGTCCACTTGGATGTTGTTCCTACTGCCCATGCATCCCTAAACCCAAAACTTGTCCCTGTTTTCCATGCAATACGCCTTGAACTTGCAAAGCTTTGCCATGCAGCTTCTTCTCCGGGACGCACTACATAAGTAAGCGCATCAAGAGTAAGATATGCAGCTCCCGGAGAAACAAGGCTTACTCTTTTTGAATTTTGCTGCTTTTGCGGATTGTATGCGGGAGGAAAAAATTTTGAACTCTTATCTTCGTTAGTTGCAGTGCGGCTAAGCCCTGCATATAATCCTGCGATATCCCACAATGTAATTTCTGCTCCGCCCAGTATAAGGGGGAGGCCATAATCTTCTCCATGCCTGAATAAGGTAGAAACTCCAAGAGAGCGCAAAAGTCTTGCGAAACGGTCGATGCCAAAAGCTCTAAGCTCCCTGACAGCAGGAACATTTAATGATCTCGCAAGAGCCTGATCCGCAGGGATCATCCCAACATAAGTTTTGCTATTGTTTTCCGGGCTATAGCTTCCGATCCTTGTGGGAATATCGCTTACAAGAGCCGATGGCATAAGCTCTCCGGAATCAAGCATTGCAGCATATAAAAAAGGTTTTAACAAGCTTCCGGAACTCCGCGGAGCATTTATAATATCAACATCGCCCGCAACATCGGTATCAACGTTACCGATGTATGCAAGAGTTTCTCCTGTTTGGGTGTCTAAAATAAGGCATGCGGCATTCATAACTCCATTGCTTTGAAAACGCTTTGCCCAGCGGTTTAAAATAACACCGGCTCTTTCCTGTATTTTATAATCAAGGGTTGTATTGATGTAACTGAAACCAGGTTTGGTTTTTTGTTCTGTTACAATTCTGCTTAAAAGATGGGGTGCCAGTCTTGGAAGCTGTTTGGGTTCCAGCGGGAGTGGTTCTGATTTAGCAAGGCGGAGCGCCTCTTCTACAATAAATCCTTGCTTTGCAAGATGATCAAGCAAAGCATCTCTTTTTTGTTTTAAAATATCCCTGTTCTTCCCTGGATGCACAAGCCCTGGGCCATTAGGCAAAACAGCAAGGGTTGCAGCTTCTGCCCAGGATAATTCATCTGTAGAGCGGCCGAACCACCGCCATGCTGCTGCTTCGAGCCCAACAACATTGCCTCCGAAAGGAGCGTTTGAAGCATAAATAGCAAGAATATCCTCTTTTGAGTGGGTAACTTCAAGCCTTAATGCAAGGATCATTTCAATAAATTTTTCGAAAAAAGTGCGATTGCGGTTGCCTCTTGAAAGTCTTATTGTTTGCATTGTGATTGTAGAGCCGCCGGAAACAATCTTGCCTGCTTTTATGTTTTGAATTCCTGCCCTTATGATTGCAACAGGATCAATACCCGGATGAAAACGGAATCTGCGGTCTTCGTATTCGATTATGGCAGTGGCAAATTTTGAATCTTTGACATTTTGGGGAGGAAAGCGCCATTGCCCGTCTGTTGCTGTTACTGCTCCAAGAAGCTCGTTGTTGCGGTCGTATAAAACAGGAGAGTAGGGTGTTTTGAAAAGTGGAGTTGAAAGAGAAAAAGAAAATAATAATATCGCTATACCTGCTGCGATATAGCAGATATAGCGGAATTTGTCCCTCATTATCCACCTTCAAACAAAAGATCCGTTATAGAGTAATGCTCCCCTGCCTGTTGTAACGATAGATACCAACCTTCTGTGTGACTGACAGAGCAGAGGGGCTAACCAATAGCAGCTACTTTTTTTCGCTGCTCTTTTTTCCGGGAATAAGAGCCCTTACAGATTCATCATACATTGCATAAGCATGGATCGCAGGCATAAAGTAGCTCCCTGCATAAGTTCTGTTTACTCTAAAACTTATAATTTTATTTTTTCCTGAAGCTAAATCAAAATAGGTCATTATCCTGTCGTCTCTTATATCCTGATATTTATAATCTGATTGGGATTGCCTGCTCTCTTCTCCGATTCTGGTGTTTATTATTTCCCATGATGCAGGGAGAAGATGAACCACTGCTATTTCCGGTATTGCAAAAGAACTAATGTTTTCAACTGTTACTCTAACTTCCATGTCATTGCTTAATGGAAGTTCAAAAGGATCTATTGTTTTTCCATCCATATCAAGATATTTTACATCAAGAGAAAGTCCTTCCTTTAACGCAGGTTCAGAACCTTCTGCTGGTAATCCTTTTGTTACCAGACGGATATATACAGGCATGGGAGATCTGTTTTTCAATATGGCTTTAGCTTCTGTGCCTGGAATATCGCCCAAATCAATACGCATTATGGGAGAACGGAATATAATGACATGCACTTCTTCCTTTAATGATGCTTCTACTGTAATGAGTTCTGCATTTTCCCTGTTCTGGATAAATGGAAGAACAGCTATTAATGCATAAGCAGTTTCCTGAGTCGAAAGCCATTTGTCCGATGAAAGAACAGCAGCAATTTCTTCAAGAAGATTTTTCGCTCTGCTGTCATCTCCGATCAATCCCATTGTTTCAAGGATCATCGCTTTATCCCTTAAAGCAGAACCAAATGTTCCTGAAAGTTCCCTGTACTCTTCAATAGTAACAGGTGTTTTTCTTGCAAGAGTTCTTGCTGTATCTCTTTGCCCGGCATACCAATATGCTGCAGCCAGGCGCCACGATGCTGCAGGAGATAAATTATTTCTTTCCATAAGCCTGTTCATGGAGCCGATATCAGCAGCTCCGGCCAAGCTAAGGGTGTATAAACGATAAGCCTGCAAAAGAAGTTCCTGTTCATCTCTGCCTGCCC
This sequence comes from Spirochaetaceae bacterium, assembly GCA_009778835.1. GTDB lineage: Bacteria > Spirochaetota > Spirochaetia > CADAEX01 > CADAEX01 > WQTU01. The sequence continues at coordinate 4,046 of WRFK01000046.1, read as the reverse complement.
ATGCAGCAGCTTTCTTTTTCTGGTAGCTTATCCAGTTTTCAAGCAGGGTTTTTGGCACAGCATATCCGCTGCGCTGCGCTTCTACAAGGAAATGGCCAGCATAACTTGTTCCCCAGTCATTTATATCGCTATTGCCAGGCCAGTAGATAAATCCTCCGTTATAAACCTGAAAACTCGACAACTTTTCAATGCCTATTGCAATGTTTGACGTTACTTTTTTTAGCTCATCATCGCTTAGGGTTTGCACCTTGTTGAGATAAAGTTGCGGAAAAAGAGCACTGGTTGTCTGTTCAAGGCAGCCGTGAGGGTATTGGATCAAAAAGCCAAGCCTTGATTCAAGAGCAATTGGGGGTATCCTTGAAAGCTCAAGAAGCGCGATGTTTGTTCCGCTTCTTCCCGGCAGCGCGAGATTCTGTTCCCATGCGCTGTTTGGCGCCAGCAATTCTGTTAGCGCTTTGGTTACCGGAATCGCCGAAGACCTTACTTCAAGCGCTGTTTCATGCGCAGCATCTTTGATCCCCTTGGAAGAAGCAGAAATTTTTATTTTTGCGATTCCCGGCAAAGATGAAGCTTTAGCCTTAAACTCAACTATTTTATCACCTGGCTTATCAAAATCTACATTAATAGAATTTGCGGTATTTGTAAGAAGAGCTAAATTCCCTTCTATATTTATATCTACTTTTACGCTTCTTTTCCCTTCTGCATAAGAAAAGAGTGTAACAGGAATTGCGATTTCATCATCAGGAGAAAGAATGCGCGGAACAGTTCCTAAAACCATAAGATCTGATTTTACAAGTACAGAGCGTTCTGCAACACCATAAGCTGTTTGGCTGCTTTTTTGTTGCGAAGCAACAGGTGAAGATGCAGCACCAGACGAAGATGCGGCAGCAACAACCATAATTCTTGTTGCCCCAACATATTGCGGCATATCAAAAACTTCTGTCTTTGACTGGCCTGCTGCAAGTTCGTATGGCCCAAAATAAAATACTACAGGTTTAAACCGCTCTGTTTTTTTCGCAGAAGCATCAAGCTCATCATCGCCGCCTCCGATCGCAAGTAAAGTTTCCAGCTTGCCGGAATAAGCTCCCATTATTTCAGAATAAAGATCCCATGCTTTTAAGAATGAAGCCTCTTTTCTATAAAATATATTTCTTGGATTTGGCATTTTATATCTTGTAAGGCCAAGCAGCCCCTCATCCACTACTACAGCAGTATATGTCATTGCTCGCCCTGTTTCTTCTTTAACTGTAAAAGAGGCTTTTGATGAGGGCTCCCAAACATCCGGCGAAGTAATCTGCGGACGCAGTTCTGTCGCAGGGACATATATTGTAACAGGTATAATTCCATACAACATTATGGGGAGGTCATTCAAAGTTTGAAGATGTTTCTGGAATAGAGATATATGGACATATATATTGGGACTCATGGAAGGATCTGCTTTAAACTCATAATTTGTAATTGTATCTTTGCACTCGATCCATTCCTTGCGTATCATCTCCCCACTTTTTTCAATAACAACCATTGCTGTTGCTTCTTTGTTTGATGGAAAAGAGACAGAAATAGTTTCCCCTGGTTTATATGAGTCTTTCCCTGCTGTAAGGGTAAGCATTGCAGCAGCTCCCTGTTGTCCATCCTGCGCTCTTCCTGCCCAGCCCGGCCAGTCAATATATGCGATCTCTGCTGCTGCATGTCCTCCTGCTGCATCGCGCACAAGAATAAGATAGCGTCCCCATGAAGGATGATTTACATGGAAATTCCATGATGCTTTGCCGCTCTTTGCAACTGCTGTGCTTTTCATTATCGGAGTTCTTGATAAAGCATTTGAAAATTCCGCTGCTTCTTCTGAGCCTTTTTCCCACCACCAGCGCCACTTAAGCTGATACAATGCGCACTCAAGCTGCGCTTCCCCTTTTATTGGAGCGCCTTCGGAATCAAGCAGCACAATTTCTGCTGTATGGTCTGTATCTGTGAGGAGCATATTCCTTGCCGCATCTCCCTTGGGGAGCTTGATTCCAACATACCGGTTATACGGAGAAAACTCCATCGTTACCTGCTCCGAAGAAAACACTCCCGAAGGTTCAAAAACACGGGTAAGAAATCTTGCTGAAAGTTTTCCGGGAACAGCGTCGCCCGGAGAAAGTTCTATGTTGAATTGAGCTTTGGCGTTTTGATCAAGAGCTTCCTCAAACAGAATATGCCTTTCAGAAGAGACTGTTCTTGATTGATCGCGGAATGAATAATCTTTGTAAGCAGGAAAAGAGGTCTCTTTGTCTGCAAAAACTACAGATACATCGGTTTTAAGATTAGGAGCTTTCGCACCATGCAGCCAGGATACATCCAGAGTCATTGGCGTAGAGGATGCATCAAGATAAGTTTTATTCCCAGACCCAAGGTCGATTTTAAGTCTGTTGGGCATGATTGTTTCGATTTTAAGGTTTTTCTCAAAACTGCTTCCACCTACCTTAACACGGGCTGTCCAGTCGCCTGTTGGATCATTCTCTTTTGTAGCAGTAGTTATGGCATAAAAATTATTTACAGAAGATGTAAATGTTCTGGTCTCGGCAATTCTACCCTGCGGATCTTCGAGCTCAAACAGAACAGGATGATTTTTTGGCAAAGTGTTTTGCGAGTCAGAGAGAAGGAATGTAAGATATATATTATCGCCCGGACGCCATACTCCTCTTTCTCCGTATATAAGCCCCTTAACTCCAGATATTGGTTTGTCTCCGGATATATCGAAATGGCTTGTTGCGAGTGTATAGGAATCATTAAGTTTTAAAAATGCGCGGCTCGACACGCCTCTTGCAAAAAGAAACGAAGGAGCCGAAGAAAGTTCGGACATTGCTGTTCCGTCTTTACCTGTTTTTAAAGTTTCCAAAACTCGCCCCTGATAATTTAAAAACTCCAGTTGTGCATTTTCAACAGGAGCTGTTGTTCTGATGTCATTTGCCGTAACAAGCCACTTGCCTGAAGAGCTCTTTTTTACGGTAAGGCCAAGATCAGATACTAAAACATTTTTTCCTGCTGTAATATCATGATCAGAATATTGCGAGTAATATGCAGGATGGCATGGATCTTTTCTGTATCTGTACCAATCGTATGAATAATTTGGAGCATCGGAATAGTCCCAGTAACTTGAATCATCCGAATAATCAGCAACTATGCGGGGAAAAGTATCATCCGGAAACTGCAGGCTGGAGAAATCAGAATGACTGTTTGTACATTCATAATGTATATGGTGTTTCCTGAATGTTATGCGTATGCGGAAAAGGCTGTCGGGATATTTTTTTGCAAAATCTGAAAGATCAAGCCCATGACTTATCCATTTGTTTTTATCTGAAGCTTCCCATGGGAGGTCAAAACTTTTTGTCCATACAGGTTCTCCAACCCGGGTAAGCTCTCTTGCGCCGCTTAAGCTGTTAATTTGCAGAAACTGAAGTATGCTATTGCCGTAAATCTCAAAAGCTTCAACCATAATGCCTGAAATATTGCGCGTCTCCACAACCATTACAGAGCCCTGGGTTGTGGGGAGGATGCTCCCTGTTTTTGCATAACGAACTTCCGGCATTTCCCATTTTTCATTTACTATATGAGAAACAGAGTTAATTAACTTTTCTCCGTGAATATCTGTAAGATCTTTTATAACAAGTTCTGCTCCATTTGAAAAATAATCGTTCCCGTAAATTCTGGCTATGTTTCCATCAATTGAGTAACGTATATCTGTGTTGCCCGATATTGATACAAAGCCTCTTAAATCCTGATTGTTTTTTAACGGAGATGAAAATGTAACTTCAAGGGTTTCTTTTCCAAGCTGTTTAATATCCAGGACTTCAAATTGTCTTGACTTTGGTATTTGAACAGATATTTCCCCCTTCTCTTTTGAGCCAATATGGCTGCCGTTCCATTTTACCAGAGCTTTCTGCTCTTTATTTTTTCGCTCTATTGGGTTAAAAGAAAAATGATGAATTCCTTCTTTGTGATTCCACTCGATTTTTCCAAGTTCTTTGGAGCTTACTATTCGTTCGAGTTTAGTTATTGGTATTCTT
>WRFK01000045.1 GCA_009778835.1 Spirochaetaceae bacterium | reverse complement strand
GGATGCCTGGAGTATTGCAAATCATTTTAACATAAAAACTATTAATGGATATTCTGGCCAATTCCCAAAAAGCTGGTTGCCTATATGGAATATGGAGATAAATAAAAACTACTGCGATCTTGCTCTATGGATAAATAAATATAACCTTAACAATATATATTTATATGATTATATCAATAACAATTGGATCAAATATTCTGAGCATGTGTTAGAAGAGCTAATGTATAGTAGTGTTCTGTAAAATACAAATATCTACTGTTGATCCATCCCTTAAATCAGGATGATAAAGCCATCACCATCAGGACAAGGTTTCTTAAAAAACTTGTGTTATTTGTCCTCTTTTCTTTAGGGGGTAATCATGTTATTATTTTTAATATGGAATTAGATTATACTTATTTTGAAGCCGATGAAGGCGGCTATATAGGATTTTTTACAGATTTTCCCCAACATGTAACAGAAGGCGAAACAATTGAAGAACTGGAAGAAATGTTGTTGGATATGTTCAAATGCTTACATCTTGCAAAATACCAAAAACGAAAACTGATAATTGCTTGAAAAGAACAAAGTTACTTAAAATCCTAAACCAGATGGGGGTTGTTTTTGTTCGGCATGGAAAAAAGCATGATATTTATAAACAGCCAGCGACTAAAATTGAAACAACGATCCCTCGACATGATGAAATAAAAGAATTTACCGCAAAGAGTATTATTAAAACACTTTCACCTGTTGAATAATAAAAGAAGTTGTTCTCTATGCAAAGCAAGGTTTTTTCCTGTCTTTACACTACCAAACATTATTCCAGTACTAATGAAATATATATTCCATTAGCAATGGAATAGTCTCTTTTTTAATATTCCATCACGCAAAGCCGCAGAGGCCGCAAAGTAGTAATCAAAAAATAGATAAAAAAGGCTGCTAAGCGCAGCCTTTTGCAATTAAAAACTATTTCACAAGTCTCTTAAGCTCTTCGGCTTTATCTGTCTTTTCCCAAGAAAATTCACTTCTTCCAAAGTGTCCGTAGGCAGCTGTATTTTGGTATATGGGTTTAAGAAGATCGAGTGTCTTTATAATTCCTGCAGGGGTAAGATCAAAAACCTCTTTTACTGCTTTTTCTATTTTTTGCTCATCTACTGCTGCTGTGTCAAAAGTCTCTACCATTACAGAAACAGGAAAGGGGACCCCTATTGCATAGGCAAGCTGAAGTTCGCACCTTTCACAAAGCCCTGCTGCAACAATATTTTTGGCAACATATCTTGCCATATATGCCGCAGATCTGTCTACTTTGCTTGGATCTTTGCCGCTAAAAGCGCCTCCACCGTGCCTTCCCATGCCGCCATAAGTATCTACTATAATTTTTCGCCCTGTAAGGCCAGCATCTCCATGTGGCCCGCCAATAACAAACCTTCCTGTCGGGTTTATAAAATATTTTGTCTTTTCATCCAGCAGTCCGGTTGGCTGCAAAACTTTTTTTATAATCTTTGCAATTATTTCCTCTTTTAGTTCTCCATAAGAAACCCCTTCATCATGCTGATGGGAAACAACTACCGTATCTATTCTTTTTGGAGTATGCCCTTCATACTCTACCGTTACTTGACTTTTGGCATCCGGTCTTAGCCAGGTAAGTTCTCCGCTTTTTCTTACTTTGGAAGCGCATAAAAGAATTTTATGGGCAAGTATTATAGGCGCCGGCATAAGTTCTTCTGTTTCAGAGCAGGCAAAGCCAAACATCATTCCCTGGTCCCCTGCCCCTTGCTCCCCTTTAAAAAGACCTGTTCCAGATACCCCCTGAGATATATCGGGAGACTGGGAGTGTATTGCATTTAAAACAGACATGGAACCAAAATCAAGTCCATACTCTGCCCTGTTGTATCCTATTTTTTTTGCAACTCCGCGCGCTATTTCCTGTATATCAACATAAGCTTTGGTTGTTATCTCCCCTCCAACCAAAACCATTCCTGTTGTTGTAAATGTCTCGCAACCAACTCGTGAATAAGGATCTATTGTAAGACACGCATCAAGTACTGCATCGGAAATCTGATCGCATATTTTATCGGGATGCCCTTCGCTTACAGATTCTGATGTAAAAAGATAATTTTTTTTATTCATTTTTTTTCCTCTTAGTAAAAAGTATTACTCCCTGCGGCACTAATACCTTTTGTTGATTTCGCTCGTTCGGGTATGCTCAAAGCACTTTGGCATGCCGCTCTCTTCGCTCGTCAATATCTATAGTGTTCGCTTTTATAAGGTCCTTCTATTGGCACAGAAATATAATCTGCTTGTTCTTTTGTGAGTTTTGTAAGCTTTACCCCAATTTTTTCAAGGTGAAGCATAGCAACTTCTTCATCCAGTTTTTTCGAAAGCCTGTAGACCCCTGGTTTTAGTGTTTTTCTGTTTTCCCATAAATCCAGCTGCGCCAGAGCCTGGTTTGTAAAAGAGTTTGACATTACAAAAGAGGGGTGTCCTGTTGCGCATCCCAAATTTACAAGTCTTCCTTCTGCAAGAAGATACATGGCATGTCCATCAGGATTTTCTTTTGTAGGCGGAAAAATATATTTATCAACCTGCGGTTTAATATTAACCCTTTTTATTCCCGGAAAGTTTTCCAGGTTATGAACCTCAATCTCATTATCAAAATGACCTATATTACATACAATTGCCTGATCTTTCATTTTTTTCATATGCTCAATTGTAATAACATCCTTGTTTCCTGTTGCAGTTACATAGATATCCCCTATTCCAAGAGTATCTTCTACTGTTTTTACTTCATATCCTGCCATTGCTGCCTGCAGAGCGCAAATAGGATCTATTTCTGTAACAATAACTCTTGAACCCATACCTCTTAATGACTGCGCAGAACCTTTTCCCACATCGCCGTATCCGCAGACAACTGCGACTTTTCCTGCTGTCATTACATCTGTTGCCCTTTTTATCCCATCAACAAGAGATTCCCTGCATCCATAAAGATTATCAAATTTGCTTTTTGTAACAGAATCATTGACATTAATGGCTGGCACAAAGAGCTCCCCTTTTTCTGCCATTTTATAGAGCCTGTGAACCCCTGTTGTTGTTTCTTCGGAGACACCTTTCCACTCAGAAGCAATTTTCTGCCACTTTGTTTTATTTTTTTCAAAAGTTGTTTTTAGTTCTTTTAACAGAGCTGCTTCATCGGTGCTTCCGGGTTTTCTGTCAAAAACTGTTTTATCTTTTTCCCCTGCGCACCCTACGTGTATCATCATTGTTGCATCGCCGCCATCATCCACAATAAGTTCCGGCCCTTTTTCATCCGGAAAAGAGAGAGAAAGATTAAGAAGCTGCCAATATTCCTCAAGGGTTTCCCCTTTCCATGCAAAAACAGGTATTCCTTTGGGGTTTTCCGGAGTTCCGGTTTTTCCTACAACAATTGCTGCAGCTGCATGGTCCTGGGTAGAAAAAATATTGCAGCTAGACCATCTTACATCTGCCCCAAGTTCTATCAATGTTTCGATTAAAACTGCTGTTTGAATAGTCATATGAAGAGAGCCGGTTATTCTTACCCCTTTAAGAGGTTTCTCTTTTGCATATTTTCCTCTTACAGACATAAGGCCTGGCATCTCTTTTTCAGCCATTTCAATCTCTTTTCTTCCCCAATCATAAAGGGAAATATCTTTTATTTTATATTGCATTTACTTATCTCTCCCATGAATTTAAAACTATTTTTTGGTTTTCGTAGCATACAATATATGCCTATAAAAACCAATATTCCTTCCCGCTATGCACCTGCTTGTTGGAATCTTCAGGCTGGGATTGTTGCTTATTTAATATTTAAATGATAAATTAAAAATCTAACATGAACAATATTATTTTGCTATTAATTATAAGCGTCGCTGCATTAATTATAAATTTAATAATAACCCCTTTTTTAATATCTTTGTCACATAAAAAAGGGTGGTATGATGTTACAAATGACAGAAAGATTCATTCCGGCAATATACCAAGAATTGGCGGGGTTGGTATATTTATCTCATTTTTATTAACCGTCTTTTTATTTGTTGTTATCTGCAAATTTGCAGATATAAAACTTAATTCTATATCAAAATATCATTATCTTGCTTTATCTGCGGGATTTCTCATTATTATTATTTTAGGTGTTGCTGATGATTTTTTTAGTATAAGGGCATGGCACAAACTTTTTATACAACTTGTCGCTGCATTAATTGTTTCTTTTGGCGGCTTTAATCTTGAATTTTTTTATGTCCCTTTCCTGGAACAGGATATCCCTCTTGGCTTCTTTTCACATGCTATAACAGCCTTCTGGATAATAAGCCTCTGCAATGCAATTAATCTGATGGATGGGATGGATGGGCTTGCGGGCGGTATTGCATTAATAGCATCTTTTTTTTATGGCATAATTTTCTTCACAACACAGAATTATACAGCAGCAGGCCTCTCTTTTGTTCTTTTTGGCGCTATTTTAGGTTTTTTAGTGTTTAATTTTCCGCCGGCAAAAATATTTATGGGAGATTCCGGAAGCCTTTTTCTTGGATTCTGCCTTGCTGTAATTCCTCTTATAAACAATAAAGGGGGTGGCTCGTCCCAGACAATATTTATGCCTCTTATTGTTTTGGTAATACCTGTAATGGATATGATTGCCGCTATTTTAAGAAGAAGAAGAAGAAACCTTTCAATTGCATCGCCTGACAGGGAACATATTCACCATAAACTTATTGATTTTGGATTATCTCAGAAAAAAATTCTTTTTGTTATATATCTTTTCTCTGTTTTTGGAGGGCTTACCGGGCTTTTGTATACTGTTCTTGAAACCAGAAAACTGGATTCGGGGTTTACTGTTTTTATAGTTACCTGGATTTTATATACTGCCCTTTTTCTTATTTTGCATTATAAAAATCAGGCAAGAAAAAACTCTGTCTCTAAATAAACTTAATTTCAATGGTTCGGCAATCTCGTTATTTTTATTCAGAATTATATTTGTAATTATCATATTCTTGCATTATTTTATCATAGGGAATATTTCCATTCCTTTTACAAATCATAAGCGTATCGGCCCCATCTACAATATTTATAAAGTTTTTTATTATATGATAATTTGCTCTATTCCAAAAATCATGAATCATTATTATTGTGTCTAATTTTGTATTGAGTAATGTATTTAAGAAACAAGCGACACGGAAACGACCGTCTATCAGCACAACGTCAGACAATTTTGCATCGGGATATTTTTCAAAAACTTCCTGCGAGTATTTTAAAAACAATTCTGATTTCGAATTTTCATTTATTGGGATTCCCCATCCACCAGTAGGGCCAATATTGGCGTGAATAAGAGCAAGCCTTCCCGATTTTTTTGATTCAGTTATTATTTTATACGATCTATTCATTTGATCTATCCATTCTTTGCTGGATTCTACTGAATATATCTTCCCTTCTGTATTGATAAGTGCCGCAATTGTGGAACCTCCGGAACCAAATTCCAGATAAATTTTTGCGCTGGCAATGTATTTTTTATATAATTCACGTTCATTTATGCTCATTTCCCATACGAATTCGTCTTTCTTTACTGTATTTTTTTTGTTTTGATATATCCGCCAAAGACAAATCAATCCATACGGTATTAAAGCTTTTACCATCTTTTTGACTGTAATTTTCATTCGTAATATCTTCTAAAGTCCGGGTTTTTCCCTGTAAATAATTCTAACTTGTTTGAAAAGACCTTCTCCGTCGCTTTTGGTTGCAATATCTTCCATCCCATTAAGCGTTGTATGAACAATCCTTCTTTCAAAAGGGTTCATTGGCTCAAGAAGTTTTGACCTTCTGTTTTTTCTAACCTGTTCTGCGGATTTTATTGCAAGCCTTACAAGGCTTTCTTCTTTTCTTACCCTGTAATTCTCTGTATCTATAATTATTCTGGGAGAACCTTCAAACCTGCCTGCAAAAACATTTAGCAAAAGTTGAACAGCATCCAAAGTTTTCCCTTTTTTGCCAATAAGAATACCTGAATACTCTGATTCTATTGTCAAACCTACTTTGTTATTCTCTCTGAAAGAAATAGAAACTTTTCCCGGAAGATCCATCTTTTCCAAAAGAATTTCGAGATACTCTTTTGTCTCTTTTTCACATTCTGTTTCCGGTTCATATTTTTTTGCTTCGCCAGGCTGGCTATCGCTGCTAAGATGTATTTTTATTCTTACATTTCCTTTTTTAAAAAATAACCCTTTTTTTGAAGTCTCCACAATTTCAACATCAAATTCATCTCTTTCCAGCCCCAACTCTGCTTTGGCTTTTTCGATGGCTTCTTTTTCTGTTTTTCCTTCAAATTCCATTATCATATTTATATCTCCTTGCATATCATGCAGATTTTTTCTTTCTCATAACTTTATTGACAATAATTTGCTGAACAATACCCAACACGTTTGTCATTGTCCAGTAAAGCAAAAGTCCCGATGGCGCATCGTACAGGAAAAAAAGAAACATAAGCGGCAACATGTATGTCATCATCTTCATTTGATTATTATTTACTGTTTCCGGAGTCTGCATAAGCTTTGTTGAAATGATCTGGGTAGTAATCATAAGAAGAGGAAGCAGCCTTACATCGCTTCCTATAAAAGGAATTGACATTGGCGCAAAATTATAAATGGAATCCGCTACAGAAAGGTCATATATCCACACACTAATAAAAGAAGCGCCGCGCAATTCAAAATGACTGCTTAAAAGACCATATAACGCTATAAAAATAGGCATCTGGAGCAGCAAAGGAAGACATCCTCCTAATGGGTTTACCCCTGCCTTTTTATATAAAGCTGCTACTTCTTGATTCATTTTCTGCGGGTTGCCTTTATATTTCTCCTTGAGTTCTGCCATTTTAGGAGAAAGCCCCGACATTTTACTTGATGATACATAGCTTTTATGAGTAAGAGGAAACATTACAATTTTTACAACTATTGTAAGCAGAATTATTGCAATACCATAATTTGGAACCAGGCTATAAAAAAAGTTTAACATGGCTTTAAGAATTTCCTGAAGCCAACCAAGCATTGCTCTTGTATCAAGAATCCGGTCAAGATTAAGCCCTTTCATTTTAAATCCGTTTTTTTCCGGATCATTATATGCTTTTAGATATTCAGGGCTTTTTGGACCAATATAGAATTTAAAAACATCTACATTATTGGAACTTCTTATTACCGGACGTGAAAAGAAAAGCCTTGCGCCTTCGTCAAAGCCATCCACAGGTCTATTTGAGAAAGTCGTTGTATAGACTGTGGCATCGGGAATTCCTATTACTGTAAAATACTTCCCAGAAATAGCAGCCCAATTTATTCTTTCATAAATTGAAACTTCTCCCTTCTCTTTGGGCATTTTATTTATTTTCTTTTTTCCGCCCATATCTGTAACATATCTTCTAAATTCTTTCTTATCGTCGATTTTATCAAATTTCGGTCCTATCTGGGGACCAAAGCCGATTGTATAAGCATATCCGCCTTTATCCAGCGGAATTATTAAATTATTTTTATTTAAAAATTGTATCTGCAGTTCCATTAGATAGTCATATGGTTTAAAAATATATTTTTTTACGATTGAAAGCGGAGTGCTTTCTCCGGTACCTGATCTGGAAGGAATATCTATATCTTTTGTAAACTCTGCTATCATGCTGTCGCCCTGGCTGTATATTCTGGTGTCAAAATATACATTAAGAGGATCTGCGTTAATATCTCCCATATAAATATTAAAAGCAGTTATGGAATCTTTGTTTTTATTTATCATCTCAAGCATTTCTCCGCCATCAAAATGCTCTTTAAGTTTTATTGATTTTATTGTTCCGCCAAGATTTGAAAACGTTATATCAAATACTTCTGTTTGAAGAGATACTTCCCTGTAATAGTCAGGATCTTCTTCCCTGTTTGTTATAGCAGCTGCTGCATCGAGAGCTACTTTGGATGTATCTTCTTTTATTTGTTCTTGAATTATTCTTTCTGATTCTGTAACCACATGACGCTCTTCCTGCGGCAACGGAAACAGTTTTCTTTGAATATAAAATCCCAGTGAAATAACGCAAACAGATAGAATTATTGCATAAATAGTATTCTTTTCCATCATTTATCTCCTCAGACTATGGAACAGGGTCATACCCTCCCTTATGAAAGGGATGACACCGTAAAATTCTTTTTATGGAAAGGAAGATGCCTTTAAAAGGCCCATATTTTTTTAAAGCTTCAATTGCATAAGATGAGCAACTTGGATAATAAATACAGACACGAGGAAGCAATGGGGAGATAAGCTTTTTATATATAATAACTAAACCGATAAATATATTATTAAGTAATTTTCCCAGAAGCATCCAAAAGTCCTGCTTTCTTAAAAAGAGAAACCATAATCATATCTGCGCTCTTGTAATCGGTTATTTTATCAGTCAATAAAAAAATAAAGTCATATCCGCAAGGCAAATTATTTTTTATCTGCCTATATATTTCTTTTATTACTCTTCTTGCCCGGTTTCTCTCTACAGAATTGCCATACCCTTTCCTTAATACTACAGCTATTCTGTTCCATGTATTTTTGCTTTTACAATACAATAATCTTATACAGGATATTTTTATACTTTCTGATATTTCAAAAACTTTTGAAATATCAGCTTTTTTCATCCTTTCTTTTTTAGTAAGGCTTTTTCTCATCAGATACAGATAGCTTCTTTCTTCCTTTTTGTCTTCTTCTCATTAACACAAGCCTTCCACCAACTGTCTTCATCCTTGCTCTAAAGCCGAATTTTCTGTTTCTTTTTACCTTGCTCGGCTGATAAGTCCTTTTCATTGAAGAAACTCCTTATATTGTTTCTAACCAAAGTTAGAGTTTTATCTTTAATTATTTTTACTCTTTCATAAATTGAATTATAGCAGAGGATTTATAATAATTTATTATATAAATGGTGTCAACTCAACCTGCGGGCTTTGTTTTTTTAAAAAATAATAAATATTTAAATTCTTAACAAAACCCGGGCCAATTCAGCCTCTTTTTAGAATTACTTTTATTTCTATTATTTTTTTTTCCGGAAATTTCTCATTTATATTTTTCAATATCTGCTCTTTTCTTAAATTTATTATCTGAATCCATCCCGGATGGTCTGCTTCCACAGAAATTTCCTCTTTTTTTATATCAATAACTCTGGTATTTTCTGCGATTTCTTTCCCGGCTATTTCGTTCCAACAGGAATAAATAGTGTCTATTTTCTTTGCCGGTATCCCCATCTTATCAAAAAATTCTTTTAAAAGATCCCCTGCTTTTTTCATCTTTCTTTAATAGCACCATTACTAACTGTATAAAATATACCATTTTTTCCGGAAATAATTTTTTCTTCTCCTGGCAAAAAAGTAAAAAACGCCTGTTCATATTCAGGAAATGATTCAATAAATCTTATCTTTTTTTGTTTATCGAGCTCCAGAAGAGCATCGTCAAGAAGAACCAAAGGCTTTTTTCCGGTTTTCTCTCTGTAAAATTCTGCCTGCGCTGTTTTTAATGCAAGAGATATTAACCTGGTTTGTCCTGTTGATGCAATTTTTGTAAAATCTTTTTT
>WRFK01000044.1 GCA_009778835.1 Spirochaetaceae bacterium | reverse complement strand
TCAAATCCTTTGGGTTTGGGACTAAAAAAATTTTTTTTCATAAAAACTTTTATTGAATTAGAAAAAATACTTGAATAGGCTCTCTGGATTACAACAGAAGGGACAGGAATTATATGCTTCCCCTCTGTATTTCTGGAATGTATTGCTTTGCTTATTTCTTCTTTTGTCGCTATATCTTCTATCCTGATTATTTTTGAAGGCTGGGGCAGTTTTAATTTTTTCGCGATCTTGCTCACCATTTTATCCGATGTCCCTATAAGGAGTATGCGTCTGAATCTTGTCTTTTTTAAAGCTTTTTGCACTTCGGTTCTGTGGTCAGGATCGTCGAACATGGCGGTTTTTACTGCAGTCAGGAATGCTTCTTCTTTTTTTGCTGATTTGCCTGCGACAATATTGTCTTCTTTTATAAGAAGGCCATCATCTACAATAAGATCAATATCATATTTTTCAGCAATAAGTTTTGCCCGGAAACTTTTTCCTGTTCCGCTTTTCCCAACAAGGGCAAAAACCTTTACTCCTAAAAAAAACCATCCAATATAGTGAAAGAAGTTCATATTAATATATATATAACATAATATGAAAAAAAAGACAATTTTTGGCAATTAAATAATTATAATAATAAAATCTGGCAAGTTGGGGGATGAGAAATTTTTGCCATGAACTCCCATTAAAATATTTAATAATTGTTCATGGTGTTTGTGTTGTTTGTGGTAAAATATTTAAAATCTTATCTTCTCCGAACAGGGCAACTATTTTTTCCATAAATAACTTTGGCAAAGGCGCTGTTATACTGGCAAAACCAAGCTTTTCCATGTTTTCAACATCTTTTTTATTTTTTAGTTCGATTTTCCAGCAGTGAAGAAAAAAACTCTGTTTTGTTGAACCAAAAGGGATATTTTGTTCACCCTTTTTTACTTGCAGAGGGGCATATTTTTTTGCCACACTTCCTGCGCAGTATCTATCGTTGGTGGGGGACTTATTTCCAACAGAACTCTTGCCTCCAACAGAATGCTTACCTCCAATTGCGTATGTATCCCCGGATAGCGGAAACCCATGCATGGAACACTGCTTTCTTATCTGGCGGTATCTGCCTGTTTCAATTTCAACTAATGCAAGAGTATGTCCGGATGAATATAGCAAAGGTTTTATATGGGTCACTGCTTCTTTTTTAGCGCTATTTTGTTCGCCAAATCTACTAGAGAGATTTCTGTTTTCTTTATCTTCACGAGATAAAAAATCTTTCCATGTGCAACTTTTCGACAAATGGCCATCAAGAAGCGCAATGTACTTTTTAATAAACATTTTTCCTCTTAAAAAAGAGGTATATATTCTTGCCCCTTCTATTGATTTACTAAAAAAGAGAACTCCCGAAGTTTCCTTATCCAGCCTGTGCAAAGGAGCAGGTGAAAAAGCTAATGACTGCTGTGATTTTTTAATAAGCAATTTTTTTATTGCATCATCCAGTGTAGGACTATTTTTACTGGTTTTTGCCCCTGTATGGGTTAGTATTCCCGAAGGTTTATTAATTACAATAAAAAGAGAATTCTCAAACAGTATATCGATTTCCAATTTTTCAAAACCAGAGTTATTTTTCAGATTCTCTTTTTTTGAAATAATTGTTTCAATATCTTTTTTTACAATTTCTGCAAGTGATTTATGTATATCGATTGAATCGCCTGTATTAATACGGTTTCCGGAATCTGTTTTTTTCCCATTTATCCTTATCCTGCCTTGCCGTATTTCCTTATAAATCGATCCAAGGGAAAGCGATGGAATAATTGTTCTTATTATCCTGTCTATTCTTTTATTATTATCGTCAGCGCCTGCTGTTCCTATTTTTATAAAGCTACTTAATCCCTTACTACTTGACATTCATCACTTTCCTGTTGAGTATTTACATATTATGCAGGAATATATATATTCCCACAATATTTTTTATAATCCTATTTTTCTTTCTGCAGTTTTTAGCTGGTTTTTTACCCAGTTCGTAAAAACTGTAATTATTATAATATTAAAACCCGGTCAAATGCCTATAAGATATTATATCAGCATACTTTTATGGAAAACAGGGGGAATGCCTTCAAGCCATTCTGCCCTTGTTACTGCACTTGCAACTTCTATAGGATTTAGAGAGGGATTTGATTCATCGCTATTTATAGTTTCATGCGGATATAGCCTTCTGGTTATAAGAGATGCTGTGGGGGTAAGGCGTTCTGCGGGAATTCAGGCAAGAACTTTAAATAAACTTGGTTTAGATCTTCATGAAAAATTGAATATAGATTATAAATCTGTAAAGGAAATAAGCGGCCATTCAGTTTCTGAGGTTTTGATAGGCATTGTAATTGGTTTTTTTATAGCAGTCGCTTTTAGCATTCTTTAGGCTTTATGTACAAAACTTATTCAATTTTAAATCTGTTTAATAATAAGATAATTTTTTACTTTACTCTTTTGCTAACAATTTTCTTTTCGTATTTTGCGCTTTCAAATGTAAAAAATATTAATATAAAAGGTTGGAAAGGATACCATATTCTCCTTATAGAAAAGAATATGGATAATGATAATTCGATATATACAAAACTGCAGGAAAGCAATTTTTTTGATGAAGTTGTTTCGGAATATAATACAGAAGTCGCATATACAAATTATAACTCTTTATCCTATATAACTGTTGATAAAATCGAAAAACGGTTTAAGCAACAAGACCCCCGTTTTGATAATTATATCAGGAAAATATCAGGATATTTTAGAGCTTATTTAGATGATAATCCCTATTCTGTTTATTATCTTAAAACCGAAACAGGATATAGCCAAACATCTGCTGTTATTGATTCTATTTTGGGGAGTGATTATAGCTGGATAATGCCAAAATATGAGAATTATCAATTAAATACTATATTGTTATTTATATATATATTGATTCTTCTTATATTTATATGCAATAGTAAAAAGCAGTGGTTTATATATATTTTTCATGCAACTCCATGGGCTTTTCTGATTTATTTAAGCGGAAAAACTTATTTTTTTACTGCTCTGGTTATGCTTTTTATATTAATGCTTCTATTGTTGATCGAAAAAGAGGTTGTAGAGGAATATATCAATAATAGAACTATTTCTTTAAAAAAGTATCTTAATAAAAAAGCAGTTTTAATAACTTTTGCTGCTATATGTTCTTTTTTAATACCTATATTGGTTTCCAGCACAGAGCCTGATTTTTTTATAGCTCCAATATCTATGCTATTGTTTGAACTTTTCTTTATTATTTCGCAATTTAATTTTACATATCACAAAATCGCAGGTTATTCCCATAGGGTATTCTATGCAACCACAATACGAAAAGAAAGAAAAATTACTATTATTTCTTTAAGTATTAAATCTTTTGTTTTGATATATTTATTATCCATAGCAACTTTGCCATTTTATTTTTTTTATACAGGAAATAAAAACCTGAAATATCCTCTCCCGGCAGCAATACATAAATACCCTGAATCTGAATTAACTCTGGAATTTCTTGAAAAAATCTCTTTGGATAATGCAAATAATAATTATTTGCCTGATTATTGCGAATATATAAAGCATTTAGCATATCAGATCAGGCTTCCTTATAAGATAGATTATTCAATGCCTTTTAATAATGAAGAGATAATAATTTCTGGTTATTATTTTGAAAAAAATAATTACAAAATGGAAAAAATAAGGGTCAACCAGTTTACAGACATTTGGTTAAACGATAATATAACCATAAATAGAGGGAAGGGAATTACTGGTTTGATGTTATCCAATATCGGGTTGATTCAGGCAGAAACTGGCACTATTGTTCCTGACTTTCCTTTCTTTATAATTCCTTTAATTTTTGTTTTTTTATATCCAATACTGTTTTACTCTTTATGTGAAATAAAATTTATATATGATATAAAAAAGCCACAATTATATGGAACCAGAAAAAAGATTATCCCTGTTATTAAAAGGAGAAAACAGCAAGCGGCATGAAATCATTAAAAACTTTTCCTAAAGGTGGTATTCATCCCGGAGATTTTAAAGAGCTGACAAATAAGGAACCTGTAAGAAATGCGGCAATCAAGAACATTTTTATTGTTCCAATGTCCCAGCATTTAGGCGCTCCATCCGAATGCCTGGTTAACCCTGGCGATGAAGTAAAAGAAGGAATGCTGATAGGAAAAGCTGCGGGCTTTATATCAGCTAATATCCATTCACCTGCACCGGGTGTTGTAAAAGAGATTACAGATATTTATCTGGCAAGTGGCATGAAAAGCAAGGCTGTTGTTATTGAGCCTTCCGGCGAATTTGATCAGCTTGGTAAAATAGTAACTCCGATCGACTGGAGCGCGATGACTCCAAAAGAACTTCAGGATAAAATTCTTGAATCTGGTATTGTCGGACTTGGTGGCGCTACATTCCCCTCGAATGTAAAGTATGCAGTTCCTGCAGATGCAAAAGTTGAAACCCTTGTAATTAATGGGGTCGAGTGCGAACCATATCTTACAGCAGACCACAGGCTTATGCTCGAAAAAACAGAAGAGATTTTTAAAGGGATTGATATATTAAAAAAGATATTAAACCCTGGAAAAGTCTATATAGGTATAGAAGCAAACAAACTTGATGCAATTGAAAAAATGGAAAAATTTGCTATTGAAAAAGGAACAGGAATTGAGATTGTTCCTCTTAAATTAAAATACCCGCAAGGAGAAGAAAAACAACTTTTAAGAGCTGTTATTGGAAAAGAAGTTCCATCCGGAAAACTTCCGATCAATATTGGGGCTGTGGTTTCAAACGTAGGCACTGTATATGCAATCTATGAAGCTATTGTATTCAATAAACCCCTTATTGAAAGAATTTTGACTGTAAGCGGCAGCGGTATAAAAAACCCTGCTAATCTAAAAGTAAGGATCGGCACAAAAGTTGGAGACCTTATCGAAGATTGCGGCGGAATTACTGATGATACTGTAAGGATCATAATGGGCGGCCCAATGATGGGTTTTTCAATGGTTAGTCTTGATACTCCTGTAACAAAAGGGACATCAGGTATTCTTGCTTTTACAGAAAAAGAGGTTGGTAAAAATAAAGAGACAGCTTGTATTTTTTGCGGCAGGTGCGTCAAAGCTTGTCATATTGGGCTTATGCCTACAAAATTATATAAAAAGATATCATTCAAAATGTATGAAGATGCAATGCATCTAAATCTAATGGATTGTAAAGAGTGCGGATGCTGCAATTATGTATGTCCTGCAAATATTCCTCTTGTACAGGGATTCAGGCTTGGGAAAAAAATGGCTAACAAACAGAAGGTGAAATCATGAGCAGTGATAATAAATTTATTATAGCGTCTTCGCCCCACATTCACCACAAAGATTCAACTTCAAGAATTATGCTCGATGTAATTATTGCGCTTATTCCTGCAGGAATATGGGGAATTTATGTTTTTGGCGCAAGATCGTTTGTTGTAATTGCTGTTTCAATAATGGCTGCTGTAATTTCCGAATATGCAATGATCAAAGTATTGAAAAAAGGGTCAATAAGTGATTTTTCTGCAATAATAACAGGACTTTTAGTTGGCTATAATATGCCTACAGATGTTCCTCTCTTTATTCCTGCTATTGCTTCCGGATTTGCAATACTTGCGGTTAAATGGGCATTCGGCGGACTTGGCGCAAACATAATGAATCCTGCGCTTGCAGGAAGAGTTTTTGTTTTTTTCTCATGGACAGGCGCAATGACAACATGGAAAGCTCCTTCAACAAACGCAGCTATTGATACGTTATCCGGAGCATCTCCTCTTGGGCATTTGAAAGTTTCACTTTTGGAGGTTACAGGAAAAGGTCCGTTAGGTGGTCCCATGGACATTATGGCTGACTATCCAAAAAGCAGCTGTGCAGTTTCAATGACTGAATGGTTTAGCTCATCGCTGGGTGTAAATATAGATCCACATTATTTTGATCTTTTCTTTGGAAATATTTCCGGCTGTATCGGAGAAGTTTCTACTTTTCTGCTTATAATAGGCGCTATTTATCTTTTTATCAGAAAAGTAATCACATGGGAAATACCCATTGTGTATCTGGCGTCATTTGGACTCATGGTATGGATTTTTGATGGATTAAGATTTGGCGAAGGATTATTTAGAGGCGATGTTGCTTTTCACCTCTTGTCGGGCGGTATAATGCTTGGAGCTTTATTTATGGCTACAGATATGGTTACATCTCCGCTTACTTCAAAAGGACAAATAGTTTTTGGAATAGGTTGCGGATTTCTCACTTTTATGATCCGGGTATACGGTTCATTCCCCGAAGGTGTTTCTCTTGCAATTATTATAATGAATATTTTTGTTGCGCTTATCGACAGGTTAACAGTACCCAGACTTTTTGGATTTGTTAAGAAGGAGGTAAAGAAGTAATGAAAAAAATTCTATTAATTGGTTTAAAACTTGGATTAATTTGCATGGTTACATCTTTATCTTTGGGTTTTGTAAATGTTGTTACATTTCCAAGCATTGCAAAAAATAAAGAAATTGCTCTTCAGAAAGCTCTTGCAATTGTAAATAGTACCGGAACACCGGGAGAAGAAATTTTTGTTAATGGCGACAGTGTTGTAAAAAGTTACTATCCTGTAAAGCTCAATAATGGAGAGATAAACAGCTATATAATTACGCTTATTGGCGAAGGTTATGGCGGCGATTTATTTTTGCTTGCCAATTATGAAAAAAGCGGCAAATTGATCGCATCTGTTCTTATGGAACACAAGGAAACTCCTGGTCTTGGAGATTCGGCAGAGAGAAGTTTTTATCATACCAAGTTTATTGGAAAAGGGGATGATACTCCAATTCCAACAAAAAAATCCGAGCTTTCAGTAGCAGATGCTGATGCAATAGGCGGAGCTACAATAACATTCCTTGGAGTTGCTAATGCTCTTCGCTATGGTTCAGATTATGCCAAGAAGATAGGAGAAAAGAAGTGATAAAAGAATTAACTAAAGGTGTTTTCAAAGAAAATGCAATATTTGTTATGGGCATAGGTCTTTGTCCCACGCTTGGTGTTTCAACAAAAGTTGTAAATGCATTGGGAATGGGTGCAGGCGTTATATTTGTTCTTATCTGTTCAAATATCATGATATCGCTTCTTAAAGATTTTATTCCCAACAAGGTTAGAATTCCTGCCTATATTGTTGTTATTGCAAGTTTTACAGCAGTTGTTGAAATGGTAATGCAGGCATATACGCCCGGTCTTTTTAGAACTCTTGGTGTATTTGTTCCTCTTATAGCGGTTAACTGTGTAATCTTTGCAAGAGCAGAAGTTTTTGCAGGTAAACATACTATACTCCCTTCTATTTTGGATGCATTAGGAGCCGGTATAGGATTTACGCTTGGCCTTCTTGTCATAGCTTTAATAAGAGAGGTGTTGGGCTCAGGGACTATTACTCTTTTCCCATTGGGCAGTTTTGAAGGAGTTATTGATATACCTGTATTAATAAACTCTCCGGTAAGAATAGTTGGACTTTCGGCAGGAGCCCTTTTTGTAATAGGATTTCTGCAGGCTTTCTTAAATTGGTATATCGCAAAGAAAAAAGAGGTAAAATAAATGTCTTATGTTGCAATAATAATAACTTATGTTTTTATAAGTAATTTTGTTTTAACACAGTTTCTTGGAATGTGCCCTTTTCTGGGTGTATCCAAAAATGTAGAATCTGCTGTAGGAATGGGATTTGCAGTTACATTTGTAGCAACTATGGCATCTCTTGTTACCTGGATGATACAGCATTATATACTTGTTCCATTAAATATCGTTTTTCTGCAAACAGTAGCTTTTATCCTTGTTATCGCTGCTCTTGTCCAGATTGTAGAGATGGTTCTTCAAAAATTTGCTCCTCCTCTTTACAAAGCGCTTGGACTTTTCCTCCCTTTGATGACTACAAACTGCGCGATTCTTGGTGTAGCTGTAATTGCAGTTAGAGCAAATTATAATGCTCTTGAAAGCTTTACTGCAGGATTTGCATGCGGAGTTGGTTTTCTTTTAGCTATTTTTGTAATGTCAACAATAAGGGAAAGAATTGCTACAGAAGATATTCCTAAACCATTTAGAGGCATTCCCATTGCGTTTATAATAGCCGGTCTTATGGCAATGTCATTTATGGCTTTTGATAAAGCTCTTCTCAAAAACCTTATAGGGTAACAGGGGGATTCCGAAGTGTTAACAATTATATATGCTTTTATTTCTATAACTCTTCTTGGAGCCATTTTAGGAACAGGGCTTGCTATTGCCGGAAAATATTTAGCTGTAAAAAAAGATGAAAAACAATACAATTTGGAAAGAGCTCTTCCGGGTGTAAACTGCGGAGCATGCGGATATCCCGGATGTTCACAATATGCAGAAGCCATTATGGAAGGGAGAACAACAGAGCTTACATTATGTAATCCTGGAGGTCCCGATACAGCGGCAAAACTTGCGGAAATAATGGGAGTAACCGTTGATCTTACACAGGAAAAAAAGGTTGCGCAGGTACATTGTTGTGGAGGAAAAGACTCTGTGGAATATGCATTTGAGTATAAAGGAATTTCTGATTGTAATGCAGCGTATGGTATGTACCAGGGTAATAAAGTATGCAAGTATGGATGCCTTGGGTTTGGAAGCTGTATAGGTGCATGCCCTACAGAGGCTATAAGCTATGACAGTCATGGACTTGTGCATATTGATGATAATAAATGTATTTCATGCGCAAAATGTGTAACAGTATGTCCTGTTGGAGTAATAAAAATGATACCTGTTTCCGCAGATTATATAGTTTCATGCAACTCAAAAGATAAAGGCGCTGCAACAAAAAAAGCTTGTAAAGTAGGCTGTATAGGATGTAAAATATGTGAGAAGAAGTCGCCGGAAGGGGGATTTAGGATTGAAAACTTCCTCGCTTCAATTGATTATAGCGTAAAAGGCGAGAGATCTTCTGCAGCAGAAGCCTGCCCGTCAAAGTGTATTTTAAAAAATAAATAGCTTGTTACGGGTTACTTCTTATTATAGATAAAACTTAAGGTAATATAAAATTACAATTAAATGAATGATTATAATCTGATAATCGGCCTTTCCTGTACGGATCTTCCTGATTCGGAAAAAGAGGCCGAAGATAAATATCTAAAAATATATAAACCCTTTTTTAGAAAACTATACGAATTTCCGGAAATAAAAATAGTAATACATTTTTCCGGTATGTTGCTTGAATGGTTTGAAGAAAAACATCCCGAAATAATAATGCTTATAGAAGAGCTGGTAAAAAAAAGAAAGCAGCTTGAAGTTTTAGGCGGAGGATATTATGAACCGATCCTCCCAATGCTTTCTCCTCAGGATAGGACAGGGCAGCTTGAATTACTTACAACATTATTAAGAAAAAAATTCGGAAAAAGGCCTCCCGGCTGTTTAATAGCAAAAAGTATATGGGATAACTCGCTTATACTTCCTATCAGAAATAGCGGAATGGATTATATTTTTTTGGATTACAGCCTTCTTGATAATATACCCGAAGACTCTTTATATACGCCATTTGTTACAGAAGATGGCGGGAAACTTATAAATGTTTTTCCGATACATAGCGCGCTCTCTTCTTTGCAGGAGCCGGACTCTGTAAAATATGTTGAAATATTAAAACGGAAAATAAAAACACCCGGTCCCGATAAAGTAATATCTCTTATTTTTACAGATGAAGATATTGAAAAAAAATCGGAAAAGTGCATAGAGAATTTTTTCAAAAGTATTCAGGCAGATGAAGATATAAAAACAGCGCATCCAAGCGCTCTTATCAAATCATTAAAAATCAAAAGAAGATACGCGCGAAATATTGAATGTTATAAAAATGTTTTATCCGAAAGTTATGAAATGAATCTTATCTATTCCAGAATGGTCGAGGTGCAAACACTTATAAATCAGGTAAAAGGGGATAAATATAAAAAAGAGTCTGCAACT
>WRFK01000043.1 GCA_009778835.1 Spirochaetaceae bacterium | reverse complement strand
GGGGATTTTACAAGTGATTTATAGTGAATAACGATTTGATAATAAAAAGGGAAATATTATGAAAAAGAAACTGATGTTAATTTTTATGATTGCTTTAGTTATTTTGATTATTGGTTGCGAAAATCCATGGATGAAAGATATTCTTGATAAAATGAGTAAAGAAAAAGATCCGCCACGAATTCCAGGGTTTGAGTGGATAAGGCATGGAAGCTTTATCATGGGTAGTCCTGCTGGAGAACCTGGTCGTGATACTGAAGAAGTTCAACATCAAGTACGGTTAACCAAAGGGTTTTACATGAGTAAGTATCAGGTAACACAGGAGCAGTATCAAGCTGTTATGGGTAATAATCCAAGTAATTTTACGACATCTCCGGAGGGGAATAGAAACAAACTGCCTGTAGAAAAGGTAAGCTGGTATGATGCAATAGTGTTCTGCAATAAGCTGAGTATAGAAGAAAGGCTTAATCCAGTATATACGATATTAGGGACAACCAATCCAGATGGGTGGGGTCCAGTTCCAACAAGCAGTAATCCAACATGGGATGCTGCAACAGCAAACTGGAATGCAAATGGGTATAGATTACCTACAGAGGCAGAGTGGGAGTATGCTTGCAGGGCAGGGACAACAACAGCCTATAGTTATGGCAATACAGCGAATGGCGATTATATGTGGTATGATCTTAATTCAGACAGTACCCATGAGGTAGGAAAAAAATTACCTAATGAATGGGGATTATATGATATGCATGGAAATGTCGGTGAATGGTGTTGGGACTGGTATGAAGCTTATGGCGGAGATGATACAAATCCTACAGGACCTCCTACTGGCGCCTTCCGTGTGCGGCGGGGTGGTTCTTGGAGCCTTATCGCTCAGTACGCCCGTTCAGCCGATCGGGCTAACACCGTGCCAGGGGGCAGGTACAACTACTTTGGCTGCCGGCTGGTGCGCCGCTGATCATGTGTTGCTACTTTGACGAAGCCTCTTATTGACAAGATAGCTTGCTGAAGGACGACTGCGTGCGAATTTCCTTGCACACGCAGTCGGGCAGCGTCCATAGGGATGCTGCCAAGTGCCCGAAGGGCAGAGGAGAGCCTACGAGGGGTACCTTTTTTTTCCTACCTCCATATTCAATGGTGTTCATGTAGTTTATGGTGAAGGTGGATTGCTTCGTTGCCTAATGGCAACTCGCAATGACGGGAGGCAAATGGCGGCTCGCAATGACTTAGCGAGATCGGCTCAGCCACAGGCAAGATTGCGACATAGGGTGGGGCGCATTTTTTAAATTTTGAAGTAAAAAGCATCTTTGTGTAGTATATATGCAAGAATAACATGAGGCACAAAGATGAATGAAAATAAAATAATACCTATTCAAAAAATGATTTATGAGATTCGCGGACAAAAAGTCATGCTTGATAGTGATTTGGCGAAATTATATGAGATTGAAGTCAGGATATTAAACCAGGCAGTAAAAAGAAATATAAAAAGATTTCCACCAGAATTTATGTTTCAGTTAACTGATGATGAATGGAAAAAACAAAGATCACAAATTGTGATCTTTAATAATGACACCAGAAAATTCAAACCGCATGCTTTTACAGAATATGGAATTCTAATGCTTTCAAGTGTTTTGAATTCTGACAAAGCGATTGATATTAATGTACAAATAATAAAAATATTTGTTCAAATGCGTCTGTATGTTTTTTCGCAAAGTGAAACAAATGACCAAATTGCAGAACTTCGAAAGCTACTTATGCTTTACATTGAAAAAAATGACAAGCGAGTTAATGAAATCATAATTGCCCTAAATAATCTTATAGAACAGCCACCTGAGCCAAAACGAAAAATTGGTTTTAAACCAGATTAAAGCAAGTGCGCATGGGTTTTTAGGCTGTACATCTTTTTGTGAAAAATACTAAAAACTATTGATATTTATAAAGTTTTTGTGAAAATTCACAAAAACTTTCGGCTCAATTCGAAAATATAACCCGTTTTTTATTCGATAACATAGGCAGCGAAGTTTCTGTCAAAATAATTGACAAAAACAATACTGTTATTTTGAAAAATGAAACAAAAGAAGAAAAGTAAAAATTTTATTTACAAAATATAATTAAGATCTATTAATATAAAGTCACAAAAAATTTGAATCAAAATCACAAAATAGCATGTATATCAGTCAAGATATGTTAAAAAACTTGACTTTTGTGTCAACCATGGTTTACAATTCATTATAGGGTAGAAAATCGGTGATTGTGGAATATCAGGTCTTTATGACCAGAATTTATACAAAATGGTTTTCTTCTCTAAAAGACGAAAGGGTCAAAGCTCGTATAGACAAACGCATTGATCGCGCAAAATATGGCAACTTCGGTGATTGGAAAACCGAAGCCGGTGAAGTCAGGGCTATGAGAATTGACTATGGTCCAGGTTACCGTCTTTATTATGTTATTAGAAAAAATAAGATAATAATTTTGCTCTGCGGAGGAGATAAGCGCAATCAGCGAGCTGATATTAGAAAAGCAGTTGAACTTGCCAGAGAGGTTTAAGAAATGAGTTTAAAACTTAAGAAATGGGACATAATAAAACATATGGATAACGAGGAGTTTATTTCTGAATATTTAAAAATGGCATTTGAAAGCGGAGATATCTCAGAAATCATCCGAGCTTTGGGAGATGTTGCACGCGCCCGTAACATGACCGACCTTGCCGAGAAAATGGGAATCAGTCGTCAAGGACTTTATAAGACCCTGTCTGAAAACAGCAATCCTGAATTTGCTACTATACAAAAACTTATTACTGCTTTGGGATTACAAATGAGCATAATTATACCTGCAAAGTCCATTCGCAAACGAAAATATATCAGTATAAAATCACCAAAAATCTGAATCAAAATAACCAAATAGCATGTATATATCTCTAAATCAGAATATTTCTATCAGGATAAAATATTTTAAAGTACTTGATAGTACGTAAATTACGTACTATCATATAGGAGCTAATAAAGTGAAGCGCAAGGACTTGATAAAAAAACTGGAGAAAGCTGGCTACCGGTTGAATAGGACCGGAGATCATGCAATCTATGAAAAACCTGGAAGCCGTCCGATTCAAGTCCCGAATCATCGTGAAATTAATGAATACACAGCGAAGGCTATTTTAAAAGTAGCTGGTATTGAATAGGAGTACATTCATGGAATATGTTTATCCCGCAATTTTTCATAAAAATGATGATGGAAGTTATACAGTTCTTTATCCGGATTTGCCCGGTTGTGTTAGCGAAGGAAAAACATTGGGAAATGCTATGTACATGGCGCAGTCCGCTCTAGCACAATGGATTGGTTATCTGATGGATAAAAAGATTGAAATTCCCAAAGCATCTCCGGTTAAGAAAATTAAAACAACTAACAATGATTTTTTGAATCTTATTTGCGCAGAGGTAAAAAATACTCGGGCAGTAAAGCGGACAGTTAGTATCCCAAAATGGATGGATGAAAAAGTTGTCCAATCCGGTTTGAGCTTGTCCAGAGTATTGCAGGATGCTTTGAGTGAAAGACTGGCTTAACTTTGTTGGACACCAATATAAATCAAAATATTACCTTTTCCAAAACAAAAATCAGTACTGTTATTTTGAAAAATGAAAAGAAAGAAGAAAAGTAATATTTTTATTTACAAAATATAATTGAGATCTATCAATATAAAATCACCAAAAATCTGAATCAAAATAATAAAATAGCATGTATATATCTCTGAATCAGGAATCTTTATCAGTGTAAAAGGGATTTAGAAACAGATGCAAAATGAGACTATAAATGCATATTAGGGTATTGGCATTCCTACTCATTATATTATTCGCAATTTTTGCTTTATCGTGTAACAGCGCGAAAGGAAGAATCGCAACAGGTGGTGGAATAATGTATGCAATGATTTATGACCACGACAATATTCCGGTTAGCGGAGTTGTTGTAAAAATCAATGGAAAAGAAATCGTAAAATCAGATGTACATGGACGGTTTATTCTTGACTTTAAGAAAAATGGAGAATATGAAATAGAGCTTTCAAAAAAAGGGTATGAAACCTTAACTCAAAAATTTGAATATAATCCCATGAATGTTCTTTATTTTAAACTGATAACAGCAGAACAGCTTGTAGCGCTGGCAGAAGAAGAACTCAATAAATTTTGTTATGAAGAAGCTGAAAAATATCTCCAAAGAGCAAGTATCCTTGAGCCGTTAAGGGCAGAGATAATTTATCTTAGAAGCATAAATTTTGTTTTACAAGATAAATATGTTGAAGCTAAAAGAGTATTTAGAGAGTTAAAGGAAAAAGGATATGACAATAAATATATAGAGTTACTTGAAGAAAAAATAGAAGAAGGGATTATTAGTAATGATATTTGACATGAAAGCGGACACAATATCTGACACGAAAAAGAATAAAGCTTATAAATCAGTAACGACAATAGTTCCTTTGTTTATGGTTTTTGGAGTTATTGTTTTGGTATATCTGGCTCTGATTATATTAAAAGAACATAAACTTTTTTCTCAAAAATATACAGAAAATATAAAATCAATTGAAGAGAATATTAAAGAGAGAGAAAAATATATAAGAGAAGAATTTGATTTTATAAGGCTTGGTATAATAAGTATAAACGAAAAAAATATAGAAACAGAAAAGGGGCTATCAGTAAAAATTGATTATACAAACAGAAGAATAGCCACTCTTAATGAAGTCTATAACAATATACTAAAAGAGGAGAAGAAAAAGAGAGTTGAATCGCTTTATTCAGATAAATATCTTGGAGATAAAATGGCAGAAGCAGCGCTTTTACTTAAAGAAGGCAAAATAAATCAGGCTTATGCCATATATGAACTTATCGCAAAAGAGCAGCCGGAAAACAAAGATGCAAGATTTTATATGTACTACACACTGTTTTTTAAAAATAGATCTGATAAGGAAGAATACCCAAAGATAAAAAATGGATTTAATGCGCTTGAAAAAGAGGGATATATTCGAAAAGAGATGATAGAAGTTTTCTCGTACATAGAAGCAGAAGAAACCCATAGGGAGATTGAATCAGTAAAAGAAATTGGCGAGTAAAAAAGGATAAAAAGTGGATAAGATAAAATATTGCATAATTTTTGCTGTACTATTTATATTTTCGTGTCTCACGCCGTATGAGCCGCAAGAGAAAGCAGGGCTACCAGAAGAAGGCGGGGCAATTTCTTTGGCAGAAGAATTATTTACAGAGGGTTTGCCTGATGAAGAAGGGAGAAAAGTAACAGTTTTTTTGGTAAATGATAATGCCTACTGGAGTGAGTATGGTTATACGTTATGGACAGTGGAAAATGGGGCAGGAGAGGAATTATTTACAACAAGGGAGGTGTGTTTAAGTAAGATAACCGGAGATAAAATAGCCGGGTATGGGATCGTAATATGCCATAAGATGAGAGTTGGGTATGGCGAGACAATGCTTACGATCATGATAAATACAGAACAGAATTATGCTATTGGCAAGGTAATAGGGGGTAATTATAAAAGCATAAAATCGTGGACATATTCAAGATATCTTGAAAAAGGGTATGGCAGGCCAAATGAGCTTAATATAACGTATGATAAAGAAAATAAAGAATACACGCTTACAATAAATGATAATGAAATAGAAAAGTTTAAAGATGAAACAGAGCCTGTTTGCGAAGGCGGGAGAAGCGGGTATATAGTAGTAATATCACCTCAGGATAAATTTCCGCAAACACCTGTAGAAATAATATTTTTGGAATAAAAATAAAATAAAAATAGGTTTACTTGACAAAGAATCAAACTTCAGATAAATTAACCACCATCATGGTGGCGTAGCTCAGTCGGTAGAGCAAGCGGCTCATATCCGCTTGGTCAGGGGTTCAAGTCCCTTCGCCACTAAAACTTATCTTTTCTTATTCTTCAAACAACACATATTTTTCCTAAAACCTGTATAGCAAACGTAAATAGATTAACTAAAAACAACTTTTTCCAACCTTAGAAGAGCTTCTTTTTTATCAATGCCGCCGGCATAGCCAGTAAGGCTTCCTGTTGCCCCTATTACTCTATGGCATGGTATTAATATTGAAATTGGATTATGGCCAACTGCTCCGCCAACAGCCTGTGCAGACATGGAGCAAAGCCCTTTTTTATGGGCAAGCTGCTTTGCGATTTCGCCGTATGTTGTTGTTTTGCCATAAGGAATTTTTAATAGTATCTTCCATACATCTTTTTGAAAAACTGTTCCAGGAGGTTCAAGTTTTATATTTTGTAAAGAAGGATTTTTACCCTCAAAATATTTTTTTATCCAAAGTTTTAATTCTTTAAAAACAGGGTAGTCTGGCTTGGTTATCCAGCTATCTGTTTTAGATGGATAGTATTTTTGCCCCACAAACCATAAGCCTGTAAGTTTGTTGTTTTCTGCTGATGCTGTTAATGGCGCTAGTGGGGTATCAATATTACAAGTGTAAATCGCTCTCTTATCCATTATTTACAATATTTTATTATGAATAAGAATTAGTCAAGGTTTATCAATTTTTTGATCATTAAGCTCAGGAAGATATTTCCAGTATCTGATAGGAATAAAGCGGCGCTGTAAATTTGGATTGCTCCTGCTCTCATTATTTATTGAAGTATGATAATTTTTCCACATTTTTTCCCAATCATCAAAATTCTCTTTATTGGAATCAGTTTCTTCTTTAAACCATGGATGGTCGGGGTCAAAAATTACAAGCTTTGCTGGTTCTGATTTAGCATGCATAAGCGAGATATTCCGTTTTTCATCAATAATTGCCCAAACAGAGTTTCCAAATCGCAGAGTAAAATGGTGAGCCAACGCAGGGAGAATAAAATAATCCGGACTGCATTTTGCAACAGGCACACCACTTGATCCAATAGAAAACCTTAATATCCCCATAAGAAAATGGGATTCTTTTCTTGCTCTTGAAGCAGCGGTTATAACTTTTTTTATATTTTCATCAGCCAGATCGCATCTTGCTTTTTCAGCGCTGCTCCCTCTTTTTTTGGGACTATAATTGCATTCTTTATTTTCCATATCCTGCATTCTGCCTGCTGATACTATTTTCCATGCAAAGTGAATAACTTCTTTTTCAATTGGAAGCTCGCTCATCCATGCATAAAGAATATCTTTATAAGCCTTACCTGAATATTTTATTATCTCCTGTCCTGAAAAAGAAGTTCTGCATGGCTCAAAATATTTATATGCTGCTGCGTTATAGCTATGCTGCAAAGGGTAGGGTAAACAGGCTGTGCTGCAGGGAGAAGGAGAGCTTAAGGAGTAACCATCTTTTAGTGTTTTTTCATCTGCATCCGGCAATGTATTAAAAAGCTCGCCCTGGGCATCTGATGATTTCAAAGATAAAGAAGATAAGCCAGATCCCATATCTTTTCTTGTAATCTTGTCGTGTAACTTGTTTTCCCTAAAAACATTATCCAAAATAGAGAATAGAGAAAAAACCGTGCCATCATATTCAGCTTCCATAGAATAGATCCTCAAAAGTCAAAAAGAGGAAGCTGCATACTTGTCTGATTATCATTTAATAGCTTATGCCGTATACGTACAGGATCATCAGGCATATCCATAAAACTTCCGGATGCTGTAACAAAATAACGGGCCCTTTTTAAAACAACTCCCAATGATTTTAAAATATCAAAAGAAAGAGGACGTGATTTCCGTTGTTTGATAATACGTTTTGCGGATAAAGTGCCAATCCCGGGCACTCTTAAAAGCTCTTCATAACTTGCCTTGTTTACTTCAACAGGAAAAAATTCCAAATGGTTCAATGCCCAGACAGTTTTTGGGTCAAGATCTTTATCAAGATATGGAGATGCAGGATCAAGAATTTCATCCGGAGCAAAATTGTAAAATCGCATAAGCCAATCTGCCTGATACAGTCTGTGTTCCCGAACCAGGGGAGGCCCTTCAATATCAGGAAGTTTTGGATCATGTATTTTTGGGTCGCCATCAATTCCTACAGGGATAAAAGCAGAATAGTAGACCCGCTTAAGAGCGTATTTTCTGTATAGCGCTCCTGAAAGAGAAATAATCTGCCGGTCATCCTCGTTACTGGCTCCTACAATGAGCTGCGTGCTTTGCCCGGCAGGCGCAAATTTAGGCGCTTTTTTTATACGGCGGCTATCTTCGTTGATCTCCAAACCTGATTGCGAAATATAATTCATTGCGCCAAGAATTTCTTTTCCAGATTTCTGCGGAGCAAGGATTTTTAGGCTTTTCTCTGTTGGCAATTCAATATTTGCGCTTAACCGGTCTGCCCAATATCCTGCTTCTCGTATAAGATTTTCTCCTGCGCCCGGAATTACCTTTAAATGGATATACCCACCATAGTCTGATTCCAGCCTGAGTTTTTTTGCAGTCCCTATAAGCTGCTGCATTACAATATCAGGATCAGCAAAAATACCTGATGATAAAAACAGCCCTTCGATATAGTTGCGGCGATAAAACTCCATTGTAAGATTTACAATTTCATCCTTTGTAAATGATGCGCGCTTAATATCCGCAGAGGAGCGGTTTGCGCAATAGACACAATCATATTTACAAACATTTGAAAACAGCAATTTTAAAAGGCTTATACACCTGCCATCTCCTGTCCAGCTATGGCAAATACCTGCGCAAGCACTTGAGCCTATTCCATCTTTTTTTGTTGAGTGGTGGTGTCCCTTGCTTCCCGAAGATGAGCAGGAAGCATCATATTTTGCTGCTTCAGCAAGAATAGATATTTTTTCTCCCAGTTCCATAGTTATACTATACATTTGTTTAGTATAAAATGCAAGAAGAATTTTTAATAAAATTTGCTTTGAATAAACAATTTAGCACTCAAAAAAAGCAGATAATTAGTAATATCTTTTTATGAAAGCAGGGTAAAAATCACCCGACTGTTTGCAGTCGGGTGATGATGCTATGATTATTGTTTTGGCTGGGCCTGGCCTTGATTCGGCCCTTGTGTTTCTGTGTTATTAATTATTGTTACAGTCGCAGACCCGGACTTTGTTGGATCTGCTACAGAGGTTGCAAAAACATAGAGAGCAGTTGCCCACTCATTGGGAGCTACTGTAAGCAATCCATTGGAGCTAATACTTGTTCCAGGTGCAACAGCGCCTGTGCCTGCAGCATTCGAACTAACTTTCCATGTTACTGCAGTGTTGGGGTTGTTGTTTCCAATAACCGATGAACTTAACTGGACAGTAGTATTAGTCCTTGTTGAAAGGGTTGAGGAGGCTACAGTTACATTGGTTACAGTTGGGGTTGAGACAGGGGTAGTCACCGAAGGATTTGTTGCAGCGGGGGTAGTTGTCCCAGGGGTAGTCACCGAAGGATTTGTTGCAGCAGGGGCTGTTGTATCAGGGGTTGTTACCGAAGGTTTTGTTGGAGCAGGGGCTGTTGTATCAGGGGTTGTTGCCGAAGGTTTTGTTGGAGCAGGATTCACTACAGGACCACCAGTACCCGCAGGTTTTGTTGTAGGAGCAGAAGCAGAAGCAGTTACAGTAACAGATGCATTGCCAAATCTTGCTGGATTTGCAACAGAAGTTGCTAAAATATAAAGGATCTGTGCAGTTTCATTAGATGCTATTGTAAGCAGTCCATTGGCATTAATATTGGTTCCTGCAGTAACAGCTCCTGTACCGGAAGCATTTGAACTTACTCTCCATGTTACGGCATTGCTTGGATTGTTACTACCTGTAACAGATGCCACAAATTGGAGTGTAGTGCCCTTTGCTGCTGACTGGGTTGGAGGACTTACAACTACACCGGTTACTATTGGTATAATTACAGTTACATAGGCGCTGCCTGATATTGCAGGATTAGCAACAGAGGTTGCGAAAATATAAAGGACAGGGGAAGTTTCATTTGGCGCTGATGTAAGAAGGCCATTGGCATTGATATTGGTTCCTGCTGTAACAGCGCCGTTCCCGGCAACATTCGAACTTACTCTCCATGTTACAGTAGGATCTGGATTGTTGGTCCCTGTAACTGCGGCATTAAACTGGAGTGTGCTGCCGCTTGTAATTGATTGATTTGGAGGAGTAACAGCTACACCGGTTACAATGGGGATAACAACACCAATAGGAATAGTGGTGAATTTTGAAGGATCCACTACAGAACTTGCAAT
>WRFK01000042.1 GCA_009778835.1 Spirochaetaceae bacterium | reverse complement strand
ACATATTTATATTGAAAAAGAAGATTTTATGGTGGATCCTCCAAAAAAATATTTCAGGCTTTCTCCTGGAGGCGAGATAAGGCTCAAACATGCTTATTATGTGAAATGTGTTGATTATAAAAAAGATGAAGCAGGAAATGTTATTGAAGTTATCTGCGAGTATGATCCTAAAAGTAAAGGCGGCTGGACCGAGGATGGAAGAAAAGTAAAAGGGACATCCCATTGGGTATCAGCTTCAGAGGCAATAAAAATAGAAGTGCGATTATATAACAATCTGTTTTTAAAAGAAGATCCCGAGGAAGATGGGGATTTTATAAAAAATTTGAATAAAGATTCTCTTGAAATTTTATCTTCTGCTTTGGCAGAACCATCTCTTGCAGATATAACTCCGGATGAAAGATTTCAATTTTTAAGGCAGGGTTATTTCTGTCTTGATAGCAAAGAGAGCAGTAAAGAGAAACCTGTTTTTAACAGGAGTGTTACATTAAAAGATTCTTTTAAAATGTAGGGCGGGTGAGGGGATTCTGGGTTTCGTCGGGACGATGTGCCGGGGGCTGCTTTCTGTCATTGCGAATGTACCGGGCCGCTTTCTGGCATTGCGAAAAGCCTTAGTCTTGAAGCAAACCAGCACATATGTCATTGCGAAAAGCTTTAGCTTTGAAGCAATCCAGCACATATAACTTCTGGATCGCCACAGCGCCTGTTGGCGCCTCGCGATGACAATGCAGGAGCTTATAACAGCTCACTAAGTAGGTATTAAATGGATATAGCTGTTTTTTCTCTTGTTATTCTTTCTTCTTTTATCCATGCTTTTTGGAATTTTATAAGCAAGAAAGTATCGGGAAATCTCCCAATCACGTTACTGGGCTTGTGGATGGCAATCCTTACTCTTTTGCCATTTTCTTTGATCATTATTTCAAAACAGGGATTTGATCTTCGCGGTCTAAAATTTATATTGGTAACAGCCATTGCCCATGTTGTATATTATTTATTTCTTAATTTGGCATATAAACATGGAGATATTTCAAGCGTTTACCCTATATCGCGCGGTACAGGAATTGCAGGCACAGCAATTATAGCTTATTTTCTGCTGGGAGAAAATTTTTCTGCTTTTGGTATAGCAGGGATAACATGTATTTTTTTAGGGATCCTTTCAATAAGCATAAAAAAGAAATTGTTAAAAGCAGACCTGCTGCCAATAATATACGCGCTTGGATTGGGTGTTACAATAATTATCTATTCTATAAATGATAAACAGGGAGTTTCATATATAAATTCAATTGTATATCTTAATTTTAAAGATTTGATAGCGTTATCTATCATGTCTCCTTTTGTTTATAGAAAAGGCGGCTTGCCTCAAATAAAAGAAATTCTTAAGAAAAACTGGAAATATTGCGCAATAATAGGGTATGGAGCAATCAGCGCATATCTTCTGATCCTTTTTGCTTTTACTATGGGAAAAGTTGGATACATATCTTCGTTAAGAGAGTTTTCTATAGTTATTGCTTCTATTCTGGGATTTATATTTTTAAAAGAAAAAGCAACTATTGGCAAAATTATAGGAATAGTTCTTGTTACAGCAGGTCTTGTCTGTATTAAATTATCCTGATCCTGTGGAGTTTTTATGAGTGTTCAGTGGTTTCCAGGCCACATGGCAAAAACAACAAGAGAGATAAAAGAAAAAGTAAAAAAAGCAGATGTTGTTCTTGAAATACTGGATGCAAGAATCCCTTACTCAAGCAGAAATCCCATGATCGAAAAATTAATAGAGCATAAGCCTCTTGTTATTGTTCTTAACAAAGCAGACCTTGCGGATAAAGCAGTATTGGATAAGTGGTTTGAATACTTTAAAGCAGATAACGATAAAAGGGAAGTGATTTCTGTTTGTGCAACTTCTGGAAGCAATATTTCCGGCATAATAGAAAAGTGCCGCCTGCTGTGCAAAGATTCTGCATGGATTGCCAAAAGAGCGATACGGGTGATGATCATTGGCGTCCCCAATGTTGGAAAATCCGCGATCCTAAACAGCCTTGCAGGAAAAAGAAAACAGGATGTCAGAAATACTCCAGGCGTAACAAGAGAGCTAAGAAAAGTAAATATATCGGATAAAATTCAGGTCACAGATACTCCGGGTGTTCTTTGGCATAAATTCGAGGACCCTGTAGTTGGAGAAAAACTTGCTATTCTCGGCAGCGTAAAGGACTCAATTCTTTACAGGGATGATATTGCCCTCAAAGCAGTAGAGCTTTTAAAAGAACTTTATCCTGCAAGGCTTTCGGAAAGATATGGGATTGCTCCTGCAGAGATAGAAAAAAATTCCCCGTTTGAAATTTTTGAAGCAGTCGGCAAGAGGCGGGGTTGCCTTGTGTCTGGTGGAAGAGTAGACAACGATAAGACTGCCCGCATTTTGCTGACAGAGATAAGGGATGGCAAGCTCGGCGGGATTTGCTTGGATACTCCGTAGGTTTATGAATAGGTTTATCGGTCAACGAGCGAGGGTCGTGGATGAGTTTACTCATACATGATTGAGCGAGGCAGACCGACAAAACTGGTCTGCATGGCAGATCAGTTTTATTTTTGTTCCATACCGCCATCCGGGATATCCTGTAAGATTGTTCATCATTTTATGATTATACCGAAATCAAATACCTTTCTATTACTTTGACACCTTTTTTAAACTATTTTATCCTTATGCTAATTGTACATAGCTATGTAAGATTGCCCTTGACATTTGGTTTTGCAAAGAATATTATGATTACAGAGGGAAAGTAATGCTCAAAAGAACAATTTCTGACACCATTTTAAAAATATCTTCTGCATGGCCTGTTCTTCTTTTAACTGGTCCGCGGCAAGCCGGGAAATCCAGTGTCTTGAATATGCTGAAAGAAAAAGAACGGAAATATATATCTCTTGATGATCTGGCTGTTAGGGATTTGGCTCAAAATGATCCAAAGGCATTTTTACAAAAGTATGCACCACCAATAATTATTGACGAAGTTCAATATGCTCCAAACCTTTTTAGCTATATCAAAATATGGGTAGATGAGCATCGCTATGAATACAAGTTTGGTAAAAAAAAATCTGCTAATCCTGCGGGGGCGTTCTGGCTTACTGGCTCGCAGAAATTCACTCTTATGAAAGGTGTTCAGGAAAGTCTTGCTGGGCGTATTGCAATCATTGATTTATTGGGCTTTTCATACAAAGAGATAATCAAAAAACCTGAGCAATCCAAACCTTTTTGGCCAGATAAAGTTAATAAACATAAAAAAACAAAGAAGCGAACGATAATGGACGTTTATCAGGATATATGGACAGGCTCGTTTCCCGAGCTCGTGCTAAATCCTGAGATAGGACGCACTAGGTTTTACAATTCCTATATGAAGACATATTTAGAGCGCGATGTCAAAGATTATCAAGGGGCGGTTAACGAACTTAAGTTTTATAAATTTGTTCGCGCTGTTGCGGTCAGAACAGGCAACCTGATAAATTATGATGACTTGGCTCGCGATTGTGATATTGATCGCCGCACTGCACAAAAATGGATGGATACACTGCAAGCATCAGGGCTTGTTTATCTTTTGCCTCCTTATTCGTCTAATCTTACCAATCGTATTGTTAAAACGCCAAAGATCTATTTTCTTGATACAGGGCTTGCTTGCTTTTTGGCAAATATGGATACTCCCGAAGCATTAGAAGCAAGCTACTTAAATGGCGCTATGCTTGAAACCTATTGTTTTTGCGAAATTCTGAAAGGGTTTTGGCATAATGGCGAAGATTCACGGGGGATATATTTCTATCGGGATGCAAATAAGAAAGAAGTCGATTTTGTTTTGGAAAAAAACATGACGTTATATCCGGTGGAGATTAAGAAAACAACTTTGTCAAATAGTGATGACATTGCAAATTTTAGCATTCTTGAAAAATTGAAAAAACCCATTGGCAAAGGGGCTGTTGTTTATCTTGGATCAGAAATAATGCCAATCCCGAAAAAAGATGCAGTAGCAGTTCCTGCCTGGGAAATATAACAAGCAAAGTCCATTTTAGCTTTATTATGATATTGTGCAAAAACAAAAATTTGGTGTAAAATAATAATCAGGGAGTTTTTATGCAAGCTATATAATTGTTAAAGCTTTAGCATAAAAAGCAATGTTTGTGCCGGTGAGAATACCGGAACAGAAAACAGGCAAATTAAATTTTTAAAGGAATTTATCTATGAAAAAGGCATTCCTGCTTTTACTGGCTCTGGTGCTGGTAATCTCTTTTATTGCTTGCCGGGGCAATGACAAAGAAAAAAATAGCAACAACCTGACCAATTCTTCGGCAAATAATGAAGGATTGATTGTCGTTGGTTTTTCACAGGTTGGAGCAGAGTCTGATTGGCGCCTCGCAAATACAAAATCCATGAGAGAAACTTTCAACAAGGAAAATGGGTATAGGCTGATATTAAAAGACGCGCAACAAAAACTGGAAAATCAAATCTCTGCTATTCGGGGATTTATTGAACAAAAGGTTGACTATATTGTTTTTGCGCCTGTTACCGAGGAAGGGTGGGACGATGTACTTAAAGAGGCAAAGGCTGCCGGTATTCCTGTCATCATCGTTGATAGGATGATCAATACAAAGGATGATAGCCTCTATACTTGCTGGGTTGGTTCTGATTTCCGCAAGGAAGGAGAGACTGCTGTTGCTTGGATGGAAACAACATTCAAAGATAAGGCAAGCCTTAAGATCGTGCATTTGCAGGGGAGCTTGGGGTCATCTGCGCAGATTGGCCGTACAGAAGGGCTTCTGGCCGGAGTAGAAAGAAACTCGGGCTGGGAGGTTGTGTATCGTGCTTCGGGTAACTTTACGCAAGTAAAAGGAAAAGAAGTTATGGAGCATGTTTTAAAACAACATAACCGTATCGATGTTTTATATTGTGAAAATGATAACATGGCATTTGGCGCAATGGAGGCCATGGAAGTGGCCAAGAAGACATATGGTGTAAATGGCGACATCAAGATAATTTCTTTTGATGCAACGCATGCAGGATTAGACGCCACCCTTAAAGGCAAAATTAATTATAATGTTGAATGCAACCCGCTGCATGGTCCACGCGTGGAGGCCATTATTCAGCAACTGGAAAGAGGAGAAAAACTCGATAAGCTCGCTTATGTGGAAGAAGAAGCCTTTGACGCAGCAACTATCACGCAAGCAGTTATTGATGCACGTGCATATTAACCCCGTAATAACGAGTGTTACATGAAAGGCGACAATGACAATGCTTGTTTTAACAAATGTTGAACCGCGAAGGCTGTCATCTACTCAGACATTCGTTATAACTTTTGGGATTAAAGAGTTTGTGTTGAGGGAGGAATCATATCTTTGTGAGGAAGAACATATCTGTTTGGCTTGCGCTTATATCAGTAATTGCTATTGCAACAGTATTCTTCTTTAGCCTGGGAATAGGAGGCTCTGTTGCAAACGATTCCCTTTACACAGATTTAATGGCATTTCCCGCCTATGTAAAAAATGGTTATGAACCTGCTTATGCTATCCTTGACCCTGACCTGACAGATTGGGACATGGAGCTGCCTGCAAACCACAACCGCGATATTCGCATAAATACATTGCCCTCAGATGCATATTCGTATACTGCTTCTGAATTTTTATCAACTAAAAAACGCAAGATAGAAGAATTTACAATACTAATCCCTTTTGAGTTGAGCCGGGAAAAAATTGACAGTCTTTATGGCGATAACCCTATTGCTCCGGGCATGTATCTGGCAGGGATCGGAGAGAACTGGGAAATTTATATCAATGGTGATCTCATTGCCAAACAGATATATCTGAATTCGGAAAATCAAATTACCTCTTTCAGGAGCCAGAGGGACGTTGGCATCCCCTTTGACAAAAGATTCCTCAACGAGGGCGTCAACCAACTCGTTATCCATATCCTGGGAGCGCGCAGCAGCGCCTTTTCCGGCTTGTTTTATACAGGACCTTATTACATCGGTAACTACATCCAAATATCCAGCGCCGGCACAAACTTTTTAACCGTAGCGCTATGCACAGTTTTTATTTTTTTAGGATTCTACCATATACTTTTATATTTTTTACGGAAAACAGACAGGTACAATCTTTTGTTTGGCGTGTTTTCCGGTCTGCTCGCAACTTATTACTTTGCGCGCAGTTCCGTTATCTATCATGTTTTCAATGACACTGCAATAACGCAGCGCATTGAGTATGCAGCGCTTTTCCTCTATTGGTTCGCCTTTGCTGTCTTTTTGGAAAATCTCAATTTCGGCAAAATAAAGAGGATCACTCTTGCTTATGGGGCATCTTGCGCTATGTTGATTGTGTTGCAATGGTTTTTCCCGATTTGGTTTGCAGTCAATCTGTTGACTGTTTGGCAGGTTTTTGGCGGCGCCTATATGCTTTATATTATTGGGTATGACCTCATTTATACTTTTGCCAAGAACATTGGGATGCGGCGTAAAGAAGAGGGTGTGGATAAAGAGCCTCCCAGTGTTTGGAAATTATTTTTGTTGAGCCTGAAACAAACAGAGCTCGGCAACATCTTTATCCCTATGATCATTGTTTTTTGCACAGCTATTTTTGATATGCTGGATCTGGCGTTCTTTCATACCGGCGCTTTGCTAACGCGCTATGGTTTTTCGATACTTATGCTCTGCATGGCGTTTATGCTGGCCCGCAAATACACGACCCTCTTTAACGCAACCTCGCAGATGAATGAAATACTTGAGGCAACAGTAAAACAGCGCACACAAGAACTTGAAGATCAGGTATTGATCGCGGAAGCTGCATCAAGGGCAAAAAGCGATTTTCTTTCAAACATGAGTCACGAAATACGCACACCCATGAACGCCATAATAGGAATGACCAACATTGGGGAGTCTTCCTCAACTGTGGAGCAGAAGGATTATAGTTTTGGCAGGATCAAAGATGCATCAAAGCATTTGCTCGGTATAATAAATGATATTTTAGATGTCTCAAAAATCGAATCCGGCAAGTTTGAACTCTCTCTGACAGAATTTGATTTTGAGAAAATGCTGAAAAGGGTTGTAAACGTAATCAGTTACCGGGTGGAAGAAAAGAATCATAAGTTTTCGGTATATGTGGACAGAGAAATTCCAAAGATGATGATCGGCGATGACCAGCGGCTGGCACAGGTTATAACAAACCTTTTGGGGAACGCGATAAAGTTCACGCTGGAAAACGGCTCGATATATATAAAAACATATTATCTGGGAGAGGACGAGGGCGTTTGCCAAATCAAGATTGCCATAGCTGATACAGGGATCGGCATAAGTCCAGAACAGCAAGCTAAGCTGTTTCAATCCTTCCAGCAGGCTGAAAGCGACACTACCCGGAAATTCGGAGGGACAGGGTTAGGCCTTGCGATTTCTAAAAGCATAGTGGAAATGATGAGCGGTACGATATCGGTTGAATCAGAGCTTGGCAAAGGAGCGGTGTTTTCTTTTACCGCCAAGCTGCGTCGCAGCGAGCAAAAGGGACAAATCTTTGTGCGTCAGGAAATAGATTGGAAGAACATCCGTATTTTAGTTGTAGATGACGATAAATATATTCTGGATGACTTTAGAGGGATTGTTAAAAAATTTGGCTCTTTCTGCGATACTGCAGAAAGCGGTGAGCAAGCGCTTGCGTTATTCGATCAAAACCACAACTATAACTTTATATTTACAGACTGGAGAATGCCCGGCATGGATGGGATAGAGCTGGCAGCGGAACTTAAAAAAAGAATGCAGGGTAAAGAAGATGCTGTAATTGTTATGATGTCATCCGGCGACGGCAGTGCGATTATTGCAGATGCAAAAAAAGCAGGTGTCTGCAAATTTTTTCAAAAACCTTTATTCCCTTCGACGATCGCGGAAATTGTGAGCGAATATTATAATTTTACAGGCGAGCAGGATAAAGAAGATGCAAAAGAAAGCGATAGTATCTCCTTTGCAGGGTGCCGTATTTTATTGGCCGAAGATGTGGAGATCAACCGCGAAATCGTACTGGCGTTGCTCGAACCAACAGAGCTTGAGGTGGATTGTGCTATAAATGGAGCAGAGGCAGTACAGATGTTTAGTGATTCTCCCGAGAAATATGATTTGATATTCATGGATGTGCAAATGCCTGAAATGGATGGGCTTACTGCAACAGTCAATATCCGTGCAATTGGAACGGAAAAAGCTAAAAAGATACCCATAATCGCGATGACGGCGAATGTGTTCCGTGAGGATGTTGAAAAATGTTTAGATTCAGGAATGAATGATCATATAGGTAAACCGCTTGATTTTGATGAGGTTTTGGAAAAACTGCGAGCATACTTGCACTGAACTTAGCAGTGTATCACGCTTGAGCGTTACTGCTCGTGAATATGAAAGGAGCAAAAAATGTTAAAATACGTTATATATTCTATAATAGCTTTAGTTGTGATAGCCGGAGTTATCGTAGGCGTTCATCTTTATCGGATGTCGGCCAGAAAAGCCAGGGAGATGGCTCAATACTCTATTGCCAATGAAGCGGTGAATAAAGATTTCGGAAAAGTCCTTGTTGTTTATTACTCTCTAAGCGGCCGTACGCGCGATATTGCAGAGCGTATTCAGACCAAGACCAATGCTGATATTTATGAGATTAAACCTGTTGAAGATATCAAAAACAGCTTCTCTCTTTACATTAAAAGCAAAAGCGACTTGAAAAAGGGCACTTATCCAGCACTGCAGGGCAATATGCCTGATATTGGCAGATACGATCTTGTTTTTGTGGGTTCTCCAATCTGGTGGTACACAGCCGCGACTCCGGTCATGGCTTTCCTGTCGAAAGCTGATTTCAAGGGCAAAAAAGTTGTGCCGTTTTCAACACAAGGCAGCAATGCCGGCACGTTTCTTGAAGATTTCATGAAAATAGCGAAAAATGCGAATGTGACAGGTTACCAGTCGTTTGACAATATGGGGAAAGAATATGATAAGGCAGTGGACAATAAAATCTCTATCTGGCTGAACAGCCTTATCCCCTAAAATAATTTTTACTTCGCTGCACGCGTAATGACAGAGATTGTCCCATGCCTGTCGAAGGCCGGGAACTCATACTTGGCGCAACTCAAGTTATAACAAACCTGATCTTTTTACAGAGAGGTAACTGTTAATAAGAGCAGGGGAAAGATCTTTTATGGAAGCATCGAGAGTTAAGAGCCCGGAATGCTGCCATTTTTTGTAGAGCTGCTGCCGCGAAAAAATGTAAGAAAAAGCAGCGGCGCTTTCCATTGCTTCTTCAATATTCGCAGGGCGCCTTGAGCTTAGGGTTTCTGCTTCCTGTTCTCTTAGACTCACTGTCAGAAGAAGGTGCCGCTTTATTATTCTAGGCAATATCCATGAAAGGGATTCTCCGTCTTCTTCCCTAAAGTTACTGATTATGATTATAAATGTTCTTCTGTTTAATCTGGAGAGGGCATTTTCAAGAGCAGAAAAAGGGGAGGATGGTACAGGCGCGCTGTAAAGATCATAAAGATTATTCATAAGAGTTGTAAGAGAGCTTATCCCTTTGCGCGGTCTTAACCACCTCTCTTCATTTCCAAATGTTCCTACAGCAACGCTGTCATCATGTTTAAGCGCAACATAAGAGAGAAGAAGTACTGCATTTAAAGCAGTGTCAAACTGCATATATTCTCCTTCTCTTCTGTGTAGTCTGTATCCTGTATCAAGAAGAAAAAGAATCTGCTGATCCTGTTCTTCCTGATATTCTCTTATTATTGGTTTTTGCCTTCTGCTTGTTGCGCGCCAGTCTATTGCTTTTACCGGGTCTCCGGGCTGGTACTCCCTTAAGTTCTGGAATTCAAGACCATGTCCCCGCTTTCTTATGTTTTTAAGACCAACCCGCTCAAGTATCCCTCTAAGGTCGCCTGCAAGAGCAACCATTTTTTTAAAATCAGGGTAAGTTCTTCCGCTGGTTTTTGTTGAGTGGATAACTTTACGTTGCCAGAAAAGGAGCGGAGAGCTAAAAAGAAAGTGAAGCGCCTGAAACTCCCATTCGCCACGCTGCATAGGGAGAACAGAATACTCAAAAAAAAGGGAAGAATTATTTTGCAGCCCTTTTCTGTCAAGAACAACAGGAAAAACCTGACACTTCATGGAATCAGGATAAATATCAAAAAGTTT
>WRFK01000041.1 GCA_009778835.1 Spirochaetaceae bacterium | reverse complement strand
CCCCTTATCGATAACATATTTAAGAATATCCGGAGATGCTGTTATTTTTAACCAAACAGCATTATCTTCGCGTTTGATATCAGCAATAGTACCTGTGCCATCAATATGTCCTGCTACCATGTGGCCGCCAAACCTTCCATCTGCCCGCATAGCTCTTTCAAGATTAACAATATCTCCGATTTTGAGATTTGAAAAAGCGGTCTTTCTTAATGTCTCCGGCATAACATCCGAAGCAAAGCTATCGGAAAAAATATCTGTTACAGTAAGGCAAACTCCACTTACAGCAACACTCTCCCCTATTTTTAAGCCCTTAAGAACAACATCTGCTCCTATTGTAAGCCTTATGGATTTGCTTCCCTGCTGTATGGATTTTATTTTCCCTTTTTCTTCCACTATTCCTGTAAACATGGCATCTCCTCCACCTTGTATTCAAGCAGAACATCTTCTCCCATAATAGTAGTATTAAGTAGTTTTAAATTAACTGCATCTGAAATATTTTTTATCCCTTCGCCTTCTACAGGAGAAAGGCTCTCTTTGCCGCCCAATATTTTAGCGCCTATATATATTTGCAATTTATTAACAATCCCCTGCTTAAGAGCGCTGTAATTTAAAGTTCCGCCCCCTTCCAGAAGAATACTGTCAATTCCTCTTTTTCCAAGCTTCTGCATTAAATCCTGTAAATCAAGTTTTGAATCTTTTAATTCTGTTTCGATTATAGTGAGCCCCATAG
Source organism: Spirochaetaceae bacterium (assembly GCA_009778835.1). Taxonomy (GTDB): domain Bacteria; phylum Spirochaetota; class Spirochaetia; order CADAEX01; family CADAEX01; genus WQTU01. Next base: position 9,451 of record WRFK01000041.1, on the reverse strand, counting down.
ATTCAAGCTGTTCTTTTTTGTTATTGAAAGATGCATCGGAAGATGCAGCCAGAGATGCATTGCAAGCTGAAGCAGCCACAATAGTGGGAACTGTTTTTGCTGTTTGCGCAACTTTGGAATCCAATGGTATTTTAAGAGCAGAGTCGCAAATAATCCTTACAGGATTTTTTCCACCCGGGATTCTGCATGTAAGAAGAGGATCATCAGCAAGAATAGTCCCAATTCCTGCCATAATGCCAGACAACGCATGTCTTGCTTTATGAGTATGTTCGCGCGCCAGATTCCCTGTGATCCATTGAGATTCTCCGGAACTTGTTGCGATTTTGCCATCAGCAGTCATTGCATATTTCATAACAACATACGGTTTTTTATTTTTTATATAATAAAAAAATATTTCATTTAAATCCTGGCACTCTTTTTCCAGCACACCTGTTTCAACTTCAATTCCATGATTTTTAAGGATTTCGATCCCTTTTCCGCAAACAAGAGGATTAGGATCATTGCAACCAATAACAACTTTTGATATTTTATTTTTGATTATCGCATCTGTGCATGGAGGAGTTTTTCCATGATGGCAACAAGGCTCAAGTGTTACATATAATGCAGCGTCGGAAGCATTGCTACAGCTTTTTAATGCTTCGATTTCAGCATGAGGTCCGCCATAAACTGAATGATAACCCTGCCCTATTATTTTATTATCTTTTACAATTACAGCGCCTACCATAGGATTGGGATTAACATTTCCAATGCCTTTTGATGCAAGATCTAAAGCAATACGCATATATTTTTCACTATCCATAAATAACACCGCTAATAAAAAAAGCTCCGAAACATAAATATATTTCAGAGCTTCTGATATAAAACTACCATCTTCTTTCATCCAGACTCTAACTGTCGGCTTCGGAATCACACCGAATCTGCCTTTCGGCTCGTGGGCTTTACCACCGGTAGGGATTTTCACCCTGCCCTGAAGAATTCTATGTATTAATTGTCTATATAAATATTATACCCCTGCATAGTATCTGTCAATAGCATAATAATTGTCATTGAGAAACTATTAAATATCTCTTTTATATTTTAAAAATTAATACTATAATTATATTTATTCAATTTAACGCATATATTTTTGCATTAACTTTCAAAATAAGGAAGATTTACCATGAAAAATAAGATAGTTTTTTATATTTTTCTGTTTTTTATAATTTTGTCTCCTGCATTCAGTGATTTGGTTCCGTCAAATGATAATACTGATAATGAGTATGAAATTGATAATATAGCTCCGCCGGAGTGGATTCTTGGCACATGGATTGTTGATGAAGAAACCGATGATCCATTCATAATAGAATTTACTAAAACTGATATTTTAATGGATAATTACAGTTTAATAGAAGATATAGAAACAGGTTATGTCATTGGATTTAGCCAGACTGTAACAGAAGAATATTATGAAATGTATGTAAAATTTGAAAACGATGAGTGGTATCAGGAAAGATTTTTCATAATATCCAATGATGTAATGGAATCGCAATTTACTGCGAGCGATGGCACAGAGTTATCTTTTACATATTCCAGATAATAAAAACCTGTCTAACATAAAATCAAAAGATACCATTATCAAACGCGTTTTCAGGCTGCCGATTTTGACTTTTCCTTACTGTTTTTGATTTTACATATCCCCTGCGTCATTGTTCCCATTGGGCAAAATACACACCATGAGCGGGGTTTAAAAATAATCATTAAAACAAGCCCAATCACGGTTGAAGTAAGCATTATACCGTAAAATCCAAACGCGAACTGCGCTATCCAAGGTGATGCGACAGAAGTATCTGCCCAGTTCCACGGCAGTTTGAACATCCATAAAAGCATTACTACTTCCTTTAGATCAGCTCCAGCAAAAACAACATAAGTCCTATATATCATTAGTACGAACTTTGTCATAAAAAAAACCAGGAATCCATAACGAAACCAGTTAAACTTCAAAAAGCGCGGCGCCTTCTTCTTTAGAGATAATCCAAATCTGTTGCCCAACAACTCGAATAGCTGCCCTCTTTCGCAGTATTTATTGCAATACAACTTGCTGCCGCCAATAATAGCGATGAGTAACGGTGTTATAAAGAGAATCATCCCCAGCCATGCGAATAAGATATTGAAAAATCCAAGGGTAAAATACACAGGAGAGGCAATCCAAAGATATTCATACCAGTGTTTCTGTTTAGCTTTCATCTTAAACACCCTCCCTTGATACAATAGAAATAACCGATGCAGGACAGATTTCAACGCATTTGCCACAGCCAACACATTTTTCTTCATTTACAACAGCATTCATCCCCTTATAGATTGTGATAAGGCTCAATGGGCATACTTTAACGCAGGAGCCGCAAGCTACGCATTGTTTGCCTATCGCTGCATACTTCTTTGTGATTGCCATATATACATACTCCAATAATTTTTAATTATGATACTATTAAAATACTAAAATGATATTTTTTTTGGTTCTTGTCAAATATTTTCAAATTTTGCGTAAAAACCTTAGCACAGAATATATGCTATACGAACCTGCTTATGGAATAAAAGCCAAAAAATATCTTTAGATATATAGAAATTCTATAATAATTTGGGTATATTAACTTCAAAAATAAGATAAAAATAATAGTAATTTTACAACTTAAAGGATAATAAATTGCGAAGTCTTGGAATAAATGTAGGCTCTTCCAGTATAAAACTGGCTTTACTTGAAAATAATAAACTTATATGGAGTATAGTACTTCCTCATGATGGTGATTTGCCTGGAACTTTTAAAACTGCTTTAAGAGAAGGAAATATTGAAGAAGGGATAAAATCTCTTGTAACAGGGACCGAAGGACGCTATCTTTTTAATATAAACAGCACTGTTGAAACATTATGTCTTGAAGAAGCATTAAAAGAATCTAAAGAACAGGTAGATGCAGTTGTAACAATGGGCGGAGAAGATCTTGTTGTCTACACTGTAAATAAAAATGGAAAAATAGAGAATAATTTTTCAGGCAGTAAATGCGCATCCGGTACAGGGGAATTCTTTAAACAGCAGCTTGGACGCATGGATATGAAGCTGGATAAAGTTAATTCTGTATCTCCGGACGCAAAAGCTCTCTCCCTTTCCACAAGATGTTCGGTTTTCATGAAGTCCGACTGCACCCATAAGCTTAACAAAAGAGAAGCTACAAAAGATGATATTGTTCTTTCTTTAAGCTCTGTTATGGCAAAAAAAGTAATCGACTTTTTAAATCGCGCCCATATCGAGTCTGGCCGGGTCCTTATAACAGGCGGTGTTACTTTAAATAAACATATTATTGCTTTCATTAAGCAGTCTGCGCCGAATATCGAGTTTATTGTGCCGGAAACAGCTTCTTTTTACGAAGCGCTGGGAGCTGCTTATCTTGCAAGAGAAAACGGAAGCGCGCTTCCTCAAGAAGATAAATATTTTAAACATAATGAAGTAAAATTCGCCCGCTATAAATCTTTAAGGACCCAGCTTGAGCGGGTAAAATATTTTGAGCATCCGGAGAAAAAAGCAGAAAAAGGGCGCGAATATATTCTTGGAGTTGATGGCGGCTCAACCACAACCAAAGCTTGTCTTATAGATATAGACACCAATGAAGTTGTTGCATCTCATTACGGAAGAACTCACGGAGATCCTGTTAAAGCTTTAAAACTTTGCCTTGCCGAGATAAAGAAAAAAATTATCGCAGATATTGGTTCTTTGGATATAAAAATATCGCTTAGTGCAACAACAGGTTCTTCGAGAGAGATCCTCGGTGTTTTTCTAGAGACATCCGGAGTATATAATGAAATAATCGCTCACGCTTACGGCACAACATATTTTACAAACGATGTTGATACGATTTTTGAAATCGGCGGGCAAGATGCAAAATATGTTTTGCTAAAAAACAAAGTCCCTATTGATTATGCAATGAATGAAGCATGCTCAGCAGGAACAGGCTCTTTTCTTGAAGAATCTGCCCAGGGAGACTTAAATATAAGCGCTGCATGGGAAATCGGGGAAATCGCATTAAAAGCAGACAACCCGCTTAAATTCGGAGAACACTGTTCTGCGTTTATAAATTCAGATATAAGAAAAGCAATCCAGCAGGGGGCAGCGCGGGAAGATATTACAGCAGGAATTGTTACTTCGATCGTAAGCAATTACCTTAACAGGGTTGTCGGGAACAGAACTGTAGGACAAAAAATCTTCCTCCAGGGCGGGGTTGCGAAAAATAAAGCTATTCCCCTTGCTTTTGCAATGCTTTTGAATAAAGACATTATGGTTCCCCCTAACCCGGAACTTATGGGATGCTTTGGGGTTGGAATTCTTGCAAAAGAAAAGCTTAAAGATGGACTCCTTGAAAAAAGCAACTTTGATATAGATAAAATAATCGAAACAGAAATTATTTACGATAGTGATTTTATTTGCAAAGCGTGCGAAAACCTGTGCCCTATAAGAATACTAAAAGTTAATGACCATAAATATATGTTTGGCGGCCGTTGTTCCAAATATACAAACAGCAGGAAAAAGATAGAATCTGATTCATCTGTTATTGATTATGTTCAAAAACGAACAGATCTCATTTTTAAAATATGCGCTCCCGGACAAGAAGATTTTAAACCAAAAAGAAATTATACTGTTGGCATTCCGTTGGCATTTTCTGTTCATACCCTCTATCCATTTTATTCATGGTTTTTTCATTCACTTGGAATCAAAACCATTCTATCGGATAAAGTTACCCACAAAGGGATTGCCCGCACAGAAAGCGACTATTGTTTTCCCGCAGAAATCGCGCATGGAGCTATACAGGATATAATAGACAAGGGATGCGATTATATTCTTGTCCCCCATTTTAAAGATATGCCCAGTTATGAAACTTCCATTCATGCAAATTTCTGCCCAATAACACAAGCCTTGCCCTACTACATCAAAAAAGCTTTTCCTGAATATGAGAATAAAATAATGGAGATTGTTGTAAGCTTTAAACTCGGAAAAAAGAAAGCTCTTGAATTCTTTTTTGAACTCGGAGAAAAGCTAAATATACCGGGCAGTGAAATTAAAGAAGCATTTGAAATAGCTGTAATTAAGCAGGAAGAGTATTTAAAAAAACTTAAAGAGCTTGGGCTGGAAGCTTTGGCAGAATCAAGGGAAAGCAAGCGTCCTGTTATAGCCCTTCTTGGAAGGCCTTACAATGCTTTTACAAGAGATGCGAATATGGGGATCCCCAAAAAATTTACCAGCCGTAACTATTCGATTATCCCTTTTGATATACTTCCATTTGAGACTGAATCCATTTTCCCGAACATGTACTGGTATTACGGACAACAGGATATGAAAGCTGCGCACTTGATACGTAACGAGAAGAATCTTTACATAACTTTCATAACTAATTTTTCATGCGCTCCAGATTCTTTTATGCTTCACTACTTAAGATGGATACAGGGAACAAAGCCATTTCTTGTGCTTGAACTTGACTCCCACTCTGCAGATGCAGGTATAGATACAAGGGTCGAAGCTTTTCTTGATATTATCAATGGATATAAATCAAAACTTACAGAACAAAAACAAGAAAGATATGATAATGGCCTCCGCTTTGTTGGGAATACAGCAACAGAAAGGCTTCATATTAAAAATATCAATAACGGCAAAAAAATACCGATCGAAAACAACCCAAAAGTAAAAGTTTTGATCTCAAATATGGGCGATATATCATCCAGGCTTGTAAGCGCTGCTCTTTGCGCAAAAGGGATCAACGCCATGTCAATGCCTATTGCAACAGCAAAGACTCTTCACTACGCAAGAAATTATGCATCGGGAAAAGAGTGTGTCCCTTGTCAACTTGTTCTTGGAGGAGCGCTACAGTTTATGGCTTCGTCAGAGTACAGAAAAGACGAGATTTACCTTCTCTTTGTTCCAATAACAACAGGACCGTGCAGAACAGGTCAATACTTTGTATTTTACGAAAATCTTTTTAAGGATCAAAGAATCGATAATATAGTTGTATTTACCTTGAATTCAGATGACTCTTACGGAGGACTGGGAACTGCTTTTTCAAAAAATTTCTGGTATGCGCTTGTTGTCGGCGATTATTTAAAAGATGTTCAAACCTCATTAAGAACATGCGCCGAAAATCCCATAGAAGCTTTGGAGATATTTGATAAGCTTCAAAATAAAATGCTTGAAGAAGTCAGTAAAGATATGAATAAACTCTTCACCTGTCTTAAACTTATGGGTAAGGAGTTTGCCAAAATTAAACTCAAGAAAACTGTTGAAGAGCTTCCGCGAGTTCTTATTGTTGGAGAAATATTTGTCAGAAGAGATGATTTTGCAGTAGATGAAGTAGTAAAACATCTTTCAAGCAGAGAAATAATCGCAAAAGTCACAGGGATCACAGAATGGATCCACTATACAGATTTTAGAAAATACTATGATATGAAAGCTGTATTTAAATTGTTGCCATTGTGGAAAAGATTTTTCAGCAAAGAATTCAAAAACCTTATTGCTTTCAAAATTGAAGAGATCTGGAAACACAACGTTGAAAAAAAAGTAATGACTGCTTTAAAAGTAGCGAATCTTATACCTCCCCATCCGCATAACATGAGTATAATAATGAAAAATTCAGCAGAACATTTTATGAATCTTGAACTGGATTCAGAAATTTCTGTATCTTGCGGCTCTGCAGCAACTGCCATGGAAGAAGCTTACAGCGGGGTTATAAATATATCCCCTTTTGCTTGTCTTATAGGACGCGTTATAGAAGGGATATACACACCATGGGCAAGAAAACAGAATTATCCCGCAATGTCTGTAGAAGTTGATGGAAATATGTTACCGCCAAATATTATCAACAAGTTAAATATTTTTATGCTAAATGTTTTAAGATTCAGGGCTAATCCAAATATGGCAACTCTTATAGAGGCTGATGCTAATGAGGGAATTGATCTGTTAAGACGCGATAAGAATAAAGAACAGGAACTTGTTGATAGTGTAAATTAACTTTTCTTTTTGTTTTTATTTTTTAAATGTGCGGGTATCATCCTGTTTCTGGCAACCTTAAATGCAAAACGCATTATTGTTTCTGTACTTACATCTGGACCATACTTTTTATGCATAATCATGGTTATTGCTTTTAAAGCATCTTCTGTAAGCACCAGATAAATCAAACGATCTCTTTCTTCAGGAGTCATATCTTCCCATTCAACCATGTTTTTAATAATACTATATTATTTTTTTATATTATAGATGTTTTTTTCTTATAAATAAAATTTTAAAAATATATTGCCTCCTGAAGAAAGTATTACTATATTCAATTAAGAGATGTTTTTATTCCCCTGTTTTATTCATAATTCCAATACACCCCCGGAAGAAAACAATAATAACAAAAGGATATAACGAAAAAAAACCAGTAGTAAAATTATGAAAAAACTTAAGCAGTATTTCCTGAGATTTTCTACACATAACGAATTGCCTTTTGACGCACGAATACTTTACTTTGTTTGCTTCCTCGGCGCACTGGCAGCTATCGTTGCCATTATAGCGCGGATTATTGAGGGAATGCCTCTTATAACAATATCAACAATGGTTTTCATATTTACGATCATTATTGGATTGCTTCTTCTCCCCTTAAAACATTCAAAAATCACATCTTACCTTAAAATTATTGTTTTATATGGTCTTGGACTGCTTGTATGCCCTGTTGTTTTTTTTACCAGTGGCGGCGCAGATTCCGGTATGGCAGCGTACTTTGTATTGGTAATCATACTTGATTTCCTCTTGCTAAAAGGGGCAGCGCGTATTGGTGCGCTCATAGTTACTTCGGCAGTTACTATTCTTTCTTACATAGCAACAATCTTTTTGGGATGGGATGTGCTGCCAACAGGCGGAATGAATGCTACACAGCGGTTTATAGACAATATGCAGTCAATATTTGTTACCGGATTCTTTTTGGGAGCTGTAATTCTTTTTCAAAACAGATTATATATCGAAGAGAAAAACAAAGTGTTGGCAACAGGCGCAGAAATTCTGTGTAACGAAAAGCTTCTGACTCTGGTCAATCACTCTGCTACCCTTCTGCTTACTGCCGAACCGGAGATGTTTGAAGTCGCTATTACCGAAAGCATGAAAAAAATGGCTACATACCTTGACTTTGACCGTGCATATATCTGGCGGGCAGATGAGCATAAAGGTATTCCTATATACAGACAGCAGTACAGTTGGGTGTCGCCAAATGCAGATGCAACAAAGACATTGGAGGCAGTGTTTGGCGTTAACTGGGTATTGCGCATATCAGAGTGGGACGAAATATTAAAAAAATATGACTACATTTCCGAGACAGCAGAGATATTCTCCGGAAACGTCAAGCAGCAGTTTTTAGCTACCGGACTTAAAGCCATAACAGCATTCCCGGTATTTTTACACGATAAGTATTGGGGTTTTGTCTCATTCGACAACTGTCACAGCGAAAAACTATGTTCCGACCGGGAGGCTGCAATTCTCTTTTCCGGCAGCATGCTGCTTGCTAACGCTGTCGAGCGAAACGAGAATACGCTTCAAATAAATGAACAGCTTGCGCAACAGCAGCTTATGTCAAATATTTCCAAGAGCTTTATAACAAAAGAACCTATAAGCGCCCTTATCCATGATGCGCTGTCCAGAATGGGGGCTTTTTTGGATGTTCAACGCGTTCTTATAGCTGTGTTTGAAAAAGGCTCCGAAATAAGCCGTCCGGAATATTTCTGGATCAAAGAACCTAAATATATGCCGCAACCTGCTCAAAAAGGATTCAGTAAAATAATAAAGGAGCTTTTTCCGATTTATAATTATGAAATTGATGATAACCCAACAGTATATTGCGAGAATACGCTCACATACGAAGAAGGCAAATTTAAACTTTTTTTTGAATGCGGGGGGCAAAAGTCATTCATCTGCACACCAATTTATGTTGAAGGCAACCTATGGGGAGTTATGAGTATTGAGGAGCATGATTATTTCCGCCACTGGAAAGAGAGCGATGCCATACTTGTAAGCACAGTTTCCAGCGCTATCTCCAATGCGGTAGCCCGCGACATCATGGAAAAAGAACGCGCCTATGCACTGGATCAGGCCATTTCCGCCAGCCACGCCAAAAGCGACTTTCTTTCCAACATGAGCCACGAAATGCGCACCCCTATGAACGCCATCATCGGTATGACTTCCATAGGAAAATCAGCTCACGATACAGAACGAAAGGATTACAGCTTTAGCAAGATCGAGGACGCATCACATCACTTACTCGGCGTTATCAACGACATTTTGGATATGTCTAAAATTGAAGCCGGTAAGTTTGAACTTTTATCGGAAGAATTCTGTTTTGAAAAAATGCTGCAACGGGTAGTAAACGTTGTTAATTACAAAATAGCCGAAAAACAACAAAAATTAAAAATTTATGTT
>WRFK01000040.1 GCA_009778835.1 Spirochaetaceae bacterium | reverse complement strand
TATCTACTTTATAAAAGCAGGAAAAACAGCTAATTGTCGCTACACCGGTCCGGTTAACCTTTTTTTTCCCATTTTCAAGTACATATTTTACCAGATCAAGATACTGCTTCATTGGACCCTCTATCAGGATTATTTATGTCCGGTCTGCAAAGTCGGTTGGGACATCTGTGTCAGCGCCCCATGTTGCTGCCCGGATCTGCATTTTCCTGCCTTTAGGCTGCAAAAATGCGGATTTTTAAGACTATTTATTTATAAACTCTTAAATAATAGCCATCAAGCACAGGGATAACTTCTCCGTCTATATTTTTTGTCCCTTTTAGTTTCGCCACCACAATAAGCCCTGAGTTGATCGGTACTTCGGCAGGATCAGGAGTGCTTCTTCTTCTTTCGGGAAACTTGGCTTGATACTCTTTTCCGCTAAAAATAACAATAGCTTTATACATAACTACATTGGAAACACCCTTCCATTCCCCATTTATAAGCTCAATTTCAACAGTATAGGTGGGTTCCTTGTTGTCAATAACATTATAAGCAGAAAAAGAACCATCCAGAATAAAATATTTACTCTTTATGGAATCCAAACTCCCATTTTTTGCATGGGAATAGAGCTCTTTAATAGATATTTCAAAATTAACATGATTATCAAAACCAGGCGCTGGATCTGCAAAAACAGCGCTGCAACAGAATATAAAAAGAATAAATATTCTTTTTGCCATCCCATATCCCTCCAAAGCAATAAAATGTGGTGGAAAATATGTATATATTATAGCATATTAATAAAATAAACCAGAAATAATATAATTATATAACATAAAGTACCGATATATTAATGGAGATATTGCTTAATTATTTGACAAAACATTGATAAACTTTTATGATAGTAGGATAAAAGACAAATCAGTGTTTTGTAGATCATTTTTTTTGATAAAGGTAAATTTATGTCAAATAATGAAATAGTACCTGGATTTGATGATGAGAAAGATGATAGCCTAAAAATCCGGTTACAAAAAGTTGAAACTGATGCGAAGGGGCTTGTAATATACCTTACAGGCTACATAGATACATATAACTCAAATTCATTCCAAAAAAGGATCGCCAAGGCTGTTGATACTGGATTTACAAGACTTATTTTTAACTGTAATGGTCTTAATTATGTATCAAGTACAGGTATAGGCTCCTTTACAGCATTTCTTAAAACACTAAAACCAAGAGGCGGAGATATTGTTCTCCTGGAAATACAGCCAAAAGTTTATGAAGTTTTCCAGTTACTTGGATTTTCTCAATTCTTTAATATCAAAGACTCTTTTGACGATGCCATAGAGTTTTTTAATAAAGGAAATGTCCAAAAAACATCAGAATTATTTCCCAAAATATTTAAATGTCCAATTTGTTCAAAAAAACTTAAAGCAACTAAAGCGGGCAGATTCAGATGTTCTGAATGTAAGACAATCCTTGCTATTGATAATAATGGCCAGGTTTTCCTGGGCTAGGCGAAGCCGTCATTGTACCCCGTATAATTTTATCCATACATCCCTTTGTAGAGTGAAATCTATCACTCAATGAGCTTATTCGGGGTAATACCAAAGATTTATAAATAATTTTACTTTCGTTCCATAGCGCCATTTGGGATAGGCGAAGCCGTCATTGTACCCCGCATAATTTTATCCACACATCCTTTTGTAGAGTGAAATCTATCGCTTTATGAGCTTATTCGGGGTAATTCCCAAAGATTGCTAAAAATTTATACAAAATAGGCAAAACCCTACTCCAATATTGTTAAAAATTTTAATAATTTAAGCAATTTTCTTGGGAAAATACCCTCTCACGCATGGAAAAATTGGCTTACACCTTTATAAAAACTTACTGTTAATAATTTGTTGATAACTTCATTATAATAAGGCACTTAATTTTGGATATCAGAATATATTAATTAGCTCATATTCAATCTATTTACCTATTTTTATAATTCCTTATAATATAAACAATTATTTAATTAGGTCATTTATTTTAAGTAAACATTATCATAAGATAAACCTATAATATTGTTTTTTTCAGCATATTTATATTATCAAGAGCTTAATTAATTGTGGATAAGTTGTGCAAAAACACTTTATGTATATCCAATTTTTTACAAACATCAATTTGGTTTACTATAAATAATTGTTATTGCAAGCCAGAAAACAGCATGCTAAAATTCATTTTGCAAAGCCTACTTAATCAGGGAGCAAAATATTAGATTTTTTAGAAAACGCCTTTTAACTTTTCTTCTTTTCATTATTATAGCTATTTTTATAACTTTTGCTCAAAATTTTGTACCGCATGATACTGAAAAAGGAATTGATATAATTATTTTTTTAAATGAAAACCTTTCTCTAATTATTCTGATTTCAGTAATTCTTTATGTTCCGGTCTTCTGGAGCAGTAAAAAAAATTACTATGTTTTAAAGTATTTTATAATAACTCTATTGTTCTCATTATTGTTTTCATCTGCAGCTATTTTTTTCCCATATAAAAACGATTCCCATTCTTTTGATATAGAAACAGAACGTTTTTATAAATCAAACAAAACAATTCTTTTTGTTGATAAAGCTCAAAACAACAGATTATCAGGTGTTATAATAAATAAAGATAGTTCTTCCGGAGAAAGCGCAAAAACATATTCAGGCAATTATTCTGTTTCAGAAGATATGATATTGACGCTCCAGGGCAATGATAATGAATATATTGTTGAAAAGCCCAATCCATACTATAAATTTTTTAATTTTTTTATCAAAATCTCTTCTTTTATAGCTAAAAGTGTCGGAGAAATTGAAAAATCTGATCTAAAAGCATTATTTTTTAAATCTTTTGCAATAATAATCACCATATCTACTATATCTTTATTGTTTTCAACAGGAAAATGGCCATTGATAAACTATCCTTTCTCTCAAGCCTTTGTTATCTGTTTTATTTGGTTTAATTATTATATTCAGAAATTTCCTCTCCCCCAATTATTACAGAGCGCAGAAAATTTGATTCCTTTTGAATCAGGTTTATATTATTTCGCATATATTGTAATTTCTTTTAGTATTCTGCTAATAAAAATATTATCGCTTAGGGTTCGCAAATGAAGTTACCAAACAGCAGAAATATTAAATACCTTTTTCTCGTTCATTTTGTTTTCTTTATTTTTATAGCTCTTTATTCCTTTTTTATTATTAAAAGACCTGCTATCCAGGTACTTGCTCCTCCTTATCTTTTAATATCTATACTTACAATTTACTCACAGCTTTTTCTCCCAATTTCAGCAGGCGCCCTGTTTATACTAATAATACTTTCCAATAAAAACAGGTATGTGGATGAGGATTCAAAAGATAGTGGATTGGATTTTCTGTTTTCAACTATTCCGGTATTGATTCCAACAGTGTTAATTTATGTTTTTCTTGTCTTTTTTGCAGAACCTATATTGGTTGAGAGAAAGATGTGGTTTGAAGAACTTTCCAAATCCGGAGAATTTTATTTAGCGGAAACTGAAAAAAAACTGGCAGCAGGGAATCTGGAAGAAGCCCTGGTTTTTGTAAATTTATATTTATATATTGATCCGGACAATAAGCGAGCTATTGATATTAAAGGCGATATAAAAGTTGCCTGGCCAAACACTATTTTTTCTGATGGTACCAGCGAGGAAAATATAAAAGCAATTTCAGGAGATCTTATAACAGGACAGATACTTCTTGAGATAGCGGAGAAATATTATGAGCAGGAAGATTATTCATCTGCTGCTTATTATGGAAAAATGGCTGGTATATTTAAAAGCAGCAGGGATAAAGCAGCCCATCTTGTAAGAAAAACAATTGAAAAACTTTCAATATTTGCTCCAAATACAAGCGCAAAAGAAAAGTTATATGATGGAAAAATTGATATTACAAAGCGCATTGAATCAGGAGATCTTTATGGAGCATACTATAATTATCACATGCTTTCAGACGACTTTCCGGAAGATCAGGAACTTACTGATATAGGAACAAGGCTTTTTTCATTACTTTCAGAAAAATCTTTTTTTTATGAAGATATAAGAACTTTATATTTTGCTCCAGGGAAAACAGAAATTGCTTTTATAAATGGCAATAGTCCGGAAAAAGAGCTTGTTTTTGCCAAAAAGATGGTCTTAACAAATGATGGCATTTATTTTTTTGATATAAACATAATAAATCTTTCTCCATCTGGTCAAATATTGAGGCATATTAAATCGCTATATGGCAAAGTTATTGAAAACAGGCTTAGCCTGCAATGTATGGGAAGAGAAATAAAGTTGCTTTTATATCCTGAGGTTATTATTGGAAATAAAAGCGCCAGAATATCGCATATTGATCTTGAAGTTCCCAGCGAAGCGCTTCTTTATATGGGAATAGAGGAAAGCAGATTTTCAAAAATGAGAACAGCCTTTTTGTTTGAAAATCTTGAATTGCTTTCAAAAGCAGGCGCAGGAAAGTATACCCCTACAGAGACCCTTTTTATAAGATTTGTAAGAATTTTCAACTATATTATTATGCTGATGCTTGTCGTATCATCGGGAATATCTTTTTTAAAAAGAAGAGCAGATAAAAATTATTTATCGCTTCTTGTACTTCCTATAGTAGTAATTGCAATTTATTTTCTTGAAAGAACTATTATGTATATTAATAGCAAACTATTATTGATTTTTATGAAAGAAACAGGAATTACAGGAGCTGCTTTGTGCTTCACTGTTATAATAGCACTAGAGCTTATTGCAGTAATTTTTTATGCAAGATCAAAAGCTTCTTCTATATGAAAGTTATAATTATAGAAAATAGTTTGATTTACCCCATTTTTTAAAACAGTCATACATAATTTGCCCTATAAAGGCTATGATGATTATAAAACCGGGGCGAAGCTTAATCGCCAGCGTCTTTTTTTTCTATTTTTGCGCCCAGATTCTTAAGACGTTGGACAAGGTTTTCATATCCCCGTTCAATTTGGTAGATATTTCTTATTTCACTTTTTCCCTCTGCGCAGAGAGCTGCAATAACCATTGCCATACCTGCTCTTATATCCGGCGAAACAAGCTGGCTCCCTTTAAGTCTTGAAGGGCCGCTAACAACAGCTCGGTGAGGATCGCACAGAATAATTTTTGCTCCCATTCCTATAAGTTTATCCACAAAAAACATTCTTGATTCAAACATTTTTTCATGTATAAGCACTGTCCCTTCAACCTGGGTTGCAACTACAGTTATAATGCTTGTAAGGTCAGGAGGAAAGCCGGGCCAGGGGGCATCATCGATCTGGGGGATCTGCCCGCCAAAGTCAGGAACAACCTGCAGCCTCTGTCCGGAATTTATTTTTATTACAGACCCATCTGTTTCCCAATGTATTCCAAGTTTTGCAAAGGCAATTTTAGTCATTCTAAGGTCAGAAGGAACAGCCCCTTCTATTTCAAGCTCGCCGCGCGTAACTGCAGCAAGCCCTATAAAAGAACCTACTTCTATAAAATCAGACCCTATTCTATATCTTGTACCTGAAAGTTTTTTTACACCTTCAATAAAAAGTATATTTGACCCTATTCCAGATATTTTTGCTCCCATAGAAACAAGCATTTTGCACAGATCCTGGACATGCGGCTCAGATGCTGCATTTTGTATAACAGTTTTACCTTCTGCCAAGACAGATGCCATTATTGCGTTTTCTGTTGCAGTTACAGAAGCTTCATCAAGAAAAAGATCTGCTCCAAGCAGTTTATTGGCAGTAAGTTTAAAAAATCCATCGATCTCTATTCTTACTCCCAGATCGCTAAAAGCCAAGAAATGGGTATCAAGCCTGCGCCTGCCTATTACATCTCCCCCCGGAGGCGGAAAAACAGCTTTTCCTGTCCTTGCAAGCAGAGGGCCGGCAAAAAGTATCGAAGCGCGTATTGCCTTTGCCTCGTCACAAGGAAGCTCTGATTTTATATTATCGCTTTTTATTGAGTATTCATTTTGTCCAATTTTTTTAATAGTTGCACCAAGTTTGGAAGCTATAGAGAGCATGACAGATACATCTTCGATTTCAGGAATATTTTCAAGAATTACTTCGCTGTCTGTAAGAAGAGCTGCAGCAATACACGGAAGAGCTGCGTTTTTATTACCGCTTGCCTTTATTTTCCCATTTATTGGGAAAGATCCATCAATAAAATATCTGCACATACCAGAGACTTTACATTTTTAAAAATTGGTTGTCAATCTTGTGATAAAACAGACTCAATAAACAAAAAAGAAAAATCTATTATCTTCAAAAGGATTATTGGACATATATATTTTTACAAGATAAATTTCTTCATTTACCAAACTATTATCAGCATCAGCACTTTCGTCACCAGAAGGTATTGTTATGCCATCATTTTTAAGCAAAACCCTTACATAAGTAGTAAAACTATTTACCCCATCGTTATCCATTCTAAAAGGATTTTCAAATATTTCAGGAAAAATAAAAACAACATCCTCGCTTGATGAAAGCATTGTATTTATATCAATTAAATGTGAGGACTCTCTTTTTACAGGATAAAAAATTCTTTGCAGTATTTTTTCTGAACTTATATTTGCCAAATTGAGCTTGTTCAAAACAGGCGGCGCAACTGCTTTTTTTATAAAAAGATCAATTCTTTTTGCCTCCAGATACAACTTTGACTCATTAAGGAAAGATCTAAGATCTTTTACTGTGTTCACTGTTTTTACAGGTACAAATTTATCTCCATTAAATTTTTGCCAAGTTATGAAAGTTTCAACGCCAAATCCATCAACAAAAATTTTTTCATAACGTAAAAGATCAATTACTCCATCACCATCTATATCCTCTTTTCTTGTTGAATCTGACAATGTATTTTTTATACTGTTTATTGAATACGATCCTTTTCTTTTAATAACTATATCTTCATGCATGCCGACACTTGTTAAAAAGTTTATTGATATACCATAAATTTTATTATTTTTATCTATCTCTATTTCTTTTAATGAAGAAAAAGCGCCTTTGTCTTCCAAAAATATATTTTGATCATGTATAAATTTTTTTTCCTCACCGTTCTCATGATATTTATATACTGCTAAAAGAAACTGCCTTAGGGAAATCTCTTCCATGTAAATATTACGCAGGTCTTTTACTGAATCTATCGATATATCTGAAATATCACTCTCTGAAATACTTTCTGCAAACAAAACAAAAAATTCTGTATTACCATTATTATTACAGTCGCAAGCAACAAAAACAGGCCGTTTATGTTCTGTTACAGGCAGATATTTTTTATTTCCGCTTATTATATTTTTGCCGGACACATTATTATAAAAAAGTTCCATCTCTTTTGGGCTAAAGTAAGATTTTGGAAATATCTTTATTGCTGTATCGCTTTTGGAATTAGCACTATCTTCGGCAGAAGCATAGCCAGTCGATTCTGTTGATATTGCTCCTTTGATTCCCAAAGAAGAATTGTTTGTGCATGAAATCACAAAAGGAATAACCAAAAGAATTATTACTTTTTTCAGAGAGATATTGTTAATTTTTTTAAAAAACCAGCAATATAGAGTTCTTTTTTGCAGAAAAACCTCTTTTCTAATTAAGTCTGTAATTTTTTGAAACAGTGCTTACCCAGCAGATCTTGAAACACCCCCACAAAAACCAAAGTCCTGCTCCTGCCCATATTAAGAGCCAGAGCCTGTCTAGGCCAAGATTTTCATTTTGTGCGACAAGAAAGCTGTAATTGATTTTACTATATAGCAATATTTGGGCTTTTTTCCACAACTTTTTATATAATAATATAGCAAAAAATACTTATTTAAACAGACAAAAAATGATATATATAGGTCAACTCTAAAGAAAAGGGAAAGTAAATGACTAAAGTAATGAAATTCGGCGGAAGTTCTGTCCAGGATGCTGAAAAAATAAAACATGTATGTTCAATAGTTATAGAAGAAAGTAAAAAATCAAAAATTGCTGTTGTTTGTTCAGCAATGAAAGGAGTTACAGATCTGCTTCTTAGTTCTGCTAAAATTGCAGCAGAAGGAAAAACCGGTTATAAAGAAAATGTTGAAAATCTGCTTTCGAAGCAGGAAAAAGCTGTAAATGAACTTATGAGCGGTAATTTTGCGCAGGAAGCAGTGAAGCATATTAAAGAAAAAATTATAGGCGAGCTTAAAAATCTTCTTAAAGGTGTTGAGCTTATAAAAGAGTGTTCTCCAAGAACCCTTGACCTTATTGCAAGCTTTGGAGAGAGGTTGAATAATTTTCTTATTGCTTCATATTTAAAATCAATAGGAAAAAAAGCTGCGTATATAGATTCAAGAAGTATTATAAAAACAAATAAGCAATATACAAAAGCGCTTGTTAACTATGAGGAATCATATAAAAAAATAAAAGAAAAACTTTTTAAAGAAGAAGAAATTCCTGTAATTACAGGTTTTATTGGATCAGCAGAAGATGGTTCAACAACTACACTGGGAAGAAACGGCTCAGATTTTTCTGCATCAATAATAGCAGCAGGAATAAACGCAGAAATAATTGAAATATGGACTGATGTTGATGGCGTCTTAAGCGCAGATCCCAGAATTGTAAAAAATGCATTTGTAATACCAGAAGTAAGCGTGGAAGAAGCAATGGAGCTTTCATACTTCGGCGCTAAAGTAATACATCCCAGCACAATGATTCCTGCTTTTGAAAAAGACATTCCTATATGTATTAAAAACACCCTTAATCCGTCTGCTCCCGGAACAATGATTGTTAAAAATCCCAAACCCCATAGCAGTCCTATAACAGGTATAGCAAGCGTTAACGATGTTTCAATTATTAATATTGTTGGCGGAGGAATGATTGGTCAGCCCGGATTTGCATCTAAAGTTTTTGATATTTTTGCAAAAAATGACATAAATATGATAATGATTTCCCAAGCCTCGTCTGAGCATACAATATGTATCGTATGCCTTACCGATGATGCGAAAAAAGCGCTTCTGCTTATGCAAGAAGACTTGAGTGACGAACTTAAATCCAGGGCTATTGAAAAATTTGAACTTAAGGAAAATTTCGAAATAGTATCGATTATTGGCGAAAATATGATAGGCACTCCAGGTATTGCGGGGAAATTATTCAGTACTTTGGGCGATAACGGAATAAATGTTTATGCTATTGCGCAAGGGTCATCCGAAAGAAATATTTCTTGTGTAATAAAAAAAGAGGAAACAGAAAAAGCTATTAAGGTTATTCACAAATCTTTTCTTGGCGTTTGAGTTGTGGTTGAGTTGGCTTGAGCAGGTTTGAGCTTATTTGAGCCAACACACCTCGCCCTGCCTCTGGCCAACCGGCATGCGCAATATCGGGCAGAGATATGCTACACAAACCAGATTACGGAATAAGGAGCAATTATGAAATTTTATAGCACAAGGAATAAAAATCATTTAGTAAATTTTAAAGAAGCAATATTTCAGGGAATTTCTCCGGAAGGTGGTTTATATAATCCTGTAGAAATGCCGGATCTTTCAAATTTATTTAATTCAATGGATGAAAATATTTCTTTTATTGATTCATCGGCAATGCTGGCTTCAGAAATCTTAAAAGATGATCTATCTTCAGAGAGAATAAAAAGTTTATGCAAAAAAGCTTTTCCATTTAAACCGGAAATCACAGATGCAGGCAACAACATTTTTATACTTGAACTCTATCATGGCCCTTCATCTGCTTTTAAAGACTTCGGGGCTTTTTTTCTTGCAGCAGCTATGGAAGAACTGCTTGCCGGCGATGACAGAAAAGCAATTATTTTAACAGCAACTTCCGGAGATACAGGAAGCGCTGTAGCGCAGGCTTTTCATAACAAAAAAAACATTGAGGTAGTAATATTATATCCTTCGGGTAGGGTAAGTCCTCTTCAGGAAAAGCAGCTTACAACACTTGGAGGAAACGTTACTGCACTTGAAGTAAAAGGCTCTTTTGATGATTGCCAAAAAATGGTTAAAGAAACTTTTCTTTGCAAAGAGCTTTCAAAACTTCCGCTTACTTCCGCAAATTCCATTAATCTTGGAAGGCTTATTCCTCAATCATTTTATTATGTCTATGCTGTTAATCAACTCAGGAAAAAATATGACAATTTGATTTTTTCTGTGCCAAGCGGAAATTTTGGAAATCTTACAGCAGGAGTACTTGCGGCAAAATGGGGTCTTCCTGTAAAAAGATTTATTGCAGCAACAAATATAAACAAAGAGGTTCCTGAATACCTAGAATCAGGTATCTTTTCCCCAAGACCATCTGCTCAAACATATTCAAATGCCATAGATGTAGGCAACCCAAGTAACTTTGAAAGACTTA